>JAYSSW010000202.1:0-9876 GCA_043720335.1 Planctomycetia bacterium | reverse complement strand
GGCTGCGCGTCGACGGGCAACCTCGCCAACAGCGTCGCCGCCAACGCCGCCGCCGCCGGCATGGACAGCTGCATCTTCGTCCCGCACGACCTCGAACGGGCCAAGATCCTCGCCACCACCGTGTACGGCGCCCGCGTCATCGGCGTGAAGGGGACCTACGACGAGGTCAACCGCCTGTGCAGCGTCGTCGCCGACCGGCACCACTGGGGCCTGGTCAACGTCAACCTCCGCCCCTTCTACGCCGAAGGCTCCAAGACGTTCGGCTACGAGATCGCCGAGCAGCTCGGCTGGCGCACGCCGCAGCACGTCGTCTGCCCCATGGCCGGCGGCAGCCTCATCGGCAAGATCCACAAGGCCTTCGGCGAGTTTTACAAGATCGGCCTGCTCAAAGACGAGCCGCGCTGCAAGATCTACGGCGCCCAGGCCACCGGCTGCAACCCGATCACCGGCGGGCTGAAAGCCGGCCTCGAGAACCACCGCCCCGTCCGCAAGCCCAACACCATCGCCAAGTCGCTCGCCATCGGCGACCCCGCCGACGGCTACTTCGCCATGAAGGTGATGCGCGAGACCGGCGGCTGGGGCGAGGACGTGGACGACACGCAGATCGCCGAGTGCATGGCGCTCCTGGCCCGCACCGAGGGCATCTTCGCCGAGACCGCCGGCGGCGTGACCCTGGCCGTGACGCGCAAGCTGATCGAGCAGGGCCGCATCCCGCGCAACGAGGAGATCGTGATCTGCGTCACGGGCAACGGCCTGAAGACGCAGGACGCCGTCGCCGGCATCCTGGAGCAGCCCGTGGTGATCCGCCCGAACATCGACGACTTCGAGGCGGTGCTCGAAGGCCTCCGCGAACCGGCGCTGGCGTGACGATTCACCTGGCGAACGGCCAGCGTAAGCTGGCTGGTAGAACCTCGCCGTGATTGAAATGCCACCTGACAAATTTCGCCGGCTGGTCGAGCCTGATGATCGCTCATCATTCCACCAGCCGGCTTACACCGGCCGTTCGCCGACGAACGCAACGAAGGAGCCATGATGTCCGTGAAGGTCCAGATTCCCCAGGCGATGCGCCAGCACGCCGACGGCCAGGCGGTCGTCGAGGTCGCCGGCGCGACGGTGCAGGAGGTGCTCGACGCGCTCGGCGCCGCCCACCCCGCCGTGCTCGCCCGCATCTTCGACAACGGCCAGGTCCGCCGCTTCGTCAACCTCTACCTCAACGACGAGGACGTGCGCTACCTCGACAACCTCGCCACCGCCGTCAAGCCGGGCGACACGCTGAGCATCATCCCCGCCGTGGCGGGAGGCTGACATGAACGGCCAACCCGAAGTCCCCTCCGAAGAGGTTCCCGAAGGGGCCGCCGTCTTCCCGGTCATCCCCGACGAGCTGGGCATCCACCCGCTGCTGCTGGCCACGCTGCACGCGGTCGTCTTCTTCGACGGCTCCGACACCGGCGTCGTCAACGACGCCGCCGCCAACGAGTCGCTCAACTACATCGCCGGCTACATGCAGCGGCTGAAGGGCGCCGACCTGAAGCGCATCCGCGAGGACATGGCCTGCCTGCTCGACTACGGCCGCAAGGAGGGCTGGCCTCAGGAGGAGCTGCAGTTCCTGCAGGAGTTCCTCCGCGAGTACGGCGTCGCCGGTTGAGCGGACGGCGTGGCGAGGTTAGAATGAAGCGAGGAGGAACCATGCCATGAACCAGATCGTGCTGACGCCGGAACAGTATGACGTCTACCTTGCGGCAACGGGACCAGTGCAGTTGGTGGACGCCAAGGGCAACGTGATGGGGACGCTGGAGAAAACCGGCGTGACGCAGCCGGAAGAAGTGAACTTCTCCAAGGAAGAGCAGGAGGAGATCGAAATGGTCAAGAAGAGGCGGCGCGAGAATCCCAACCCCAGGACGTTCTCCGGGGAGCATGTCAGGAAACTCCTGGCGCACCTGGAAGAGACCTGGCAGAGCAAAGGCCCGATCAACGCGAAGGATCTGCCCGCGCTGGTCCGGGAGTTCAACGAGAAAGAACAGCCTTGAACGATCCGTGCAGCAGCAAGACGGGAGGAACGAAACCATGTCTGACATCACCCTGACCGCGGACCAGTGGGACGTCGTCCGCCGTTCGGCGACTGCGGTGCGCGTGCTCAGTCCGGACGGCGACCTGGTCACGACGGTCGAGTCGGAGCTGACGCCTGCGGAAATCGAACGGATCAAACAGGAGATCGATTCCGACGACGAGACGTTCACCGCCGAACACGTCAGAAACACGCTGTCGTTTTTGGAGGACGCCTGGCAGAAGGAAGGCGGCTTCGACAAGGATCGCATGCGGGAACTCGTCGCGGAGTTCGACGCGAAGGAAAAGCGATGACTTCCTACCGAGTAGTCGCCACAAAGCGCGCCAAGGACCAGTTGATCGAAATCTGGCTCAGTGCTTCCGACCGCAGCGCGGTGACGCAAGCCCAGCACCGGATTGAAACCACCCTGTCCCATTCGCCTCGTCATCCGGGCCGCGAGCTGTCCGAGGGACTTTGGCGCATAGCGGTTCAACCGCTGATCGCGTACTACTCCATCGACGACGCCCGTGCCGTCGTGAAGATCGGCGACATCAAGTTTCTTCGCTGATCTGCTCCCATCTTCTCCCCTTAAACATCGTGACGGATTGCTGAACAAATCATGAGCAAAGACCCCGCCTTGGAACGGTACAGCAGGCAGATGCGCTTCGGCGGCATCGGCGAGAAAGGGCAGCGCAGGCTCCTTGACAGCCGCGTCGCCCTCTGCGGCTGCGGCGCGCTCGGCACCGTGATGGCCAACGCCCTCGTCCGCGCCGGCGTCGGGCACGTCCGCATCATCGACCGCGACTTCATCGAGATCCACAACCTGCAGCGCCAGGTCCTCTTCGACGAGGCCGACATCGCCGCCAACCTGCCCAAAGCCGAGGCCGCCGCCCGCAAGCTGCGGCTCATCAACTCCACGGTCACCGTCGAGCCGGTCGTCACCGACATCGACCGCACCAACATCGAGGAGCTGTGCCAGGACGCCGACATGATCCTCGACGGCACCGACAACTTCGAGGTGCGCTACCTCATCAACGACATCTCCGTGAAGCTGAACAAGCCGTGGGTCTACGGCGGGGCGATCGGCAGCCACGGGCAGACGATGACGATCCTGCCCGGCGAGACGCCGTGCCTGCGCTGCGTCTTCGAGGCCGCCCCCGCGCCTGGCGAGGTCGGCACCTGCGAGACCGCCGGCGTGCTGTCGCCGATCATCAACATCATCGCCAGCTTCCAGGTGACGGAGTGCTTCAAGATCCTCACCGGGCAGCGCGAGGCGGTCAACCGCGAGCTGATCTACGTCGACGTGTGGGAGAACCTGACGCGGCGCATCAAGATCGCGCCGCTGCTGGGCAAGGTCGACTGCCCCTGCTGCCAGCGCCGCGTCTTCGAGTGGCTCGACGGCCAGCAGGGCTCGCAGACGACCTCGCTGTGCGGCAGAAACGCGGTGCAGGTGGCGCACCGGGTGGCGTCGAAGCTGAACTTCGACGAGATGGCCCGCAACCTGAAGGAGGCCGGCAGCACGGTCAGCTACAACCGCTTCATGCTGAAGTTCGAGGCCGACGCCCACGAGTTCACCGTGTTCCCCGACGGCCGGGCGATCATCAAGGGGACCAGCGACCTCGACAAGGCCCGCGTCCTCTACGCCAAGTACATCGGGATCTGACCAGCCTCCTCCACGCGGACGACTGTCATGGCCACGCTCACTGCCGTTGATCCCGTGTCGCAGCACATCCGCACCGGCCTCGGTTCGCTGCGCCGATTCACGGTCGCGCAGTACCACGCGATGATCGAAGTAGGCATCCTTGGCCCGGCCGACCGTGTGGAACTCCTCAAAGGCTGGGTCGTCAACAAGATGCCGCAGAACGCCGAACACCGGGGCACGATCAGCAGGACCAACCGCTGGCTGGCCCGCGTGCTGCCGGAATCGTGGAGCCTGGACTGCCAAGGCCCGATCACGCTGGGCGACAGCGAACCGGAGCCGGATTTCGTGATCGCGCGCGGGGTGACGGGAACGTACGACAACCGGAACCCCCAAGCGATGGACATCGGGATCGTCATCGAGGTGGGGAACACGTCGGCGGAAGACGACCGGCGCTACAAGGGGCCGCTGTACGCCCAGGAGGAGATCGCGGAGTTCTGGCTCGTGGATGTGGCCCAGCGCACGATCGAAGTCTTCACGGAGCCTGGCGCCGGCAAGTACCAGCGGACCGTCGTCTACCGGGCGAACGACGCGATTGCTCTGGTCCTCGACGGCGCGGTCGTCGCGGAAGTCGGAGTCGACGACTTGATCGCCAAGCAGTGACGGCACGGACGACAAGGCCCGCCTCCTCCACGCCAAGTACATCGGGATCTGACGGACAACTCGCTTCGGGAAAGTGAAGCCCTAAGCCCCACCATGAGCAACGCGATGGGTGGGGGTCGAACCCCAGGATCGTTGGAGGAAATCGCCATGCCTGCTGTCGCTGTAGCCGCTGCGAAACCCGCGAACGACACGTATCCCACCGCTGTGCGACTTCATCGGCTGTCGGTGGACGACTACCACCGCATGATCGAGATCGGCATTCTGACAGAAGACGACCCGGTGGAACTGCTGGAAGGGAAGCTGGTGACCAAGATGCCGCAGAAAGGGCCTCACTCGCACACGGTCATGGAATGCTACGACATGATCAAGGATTTGCTTTCCGGAGGCGAGTGGAAGGTTCGTTGCCAGATGCCGATCACGCTGGCGCACAGCGAGCCGGAACCGGACGTGTCGGTTTCGGTTGGCCCGAAAAGCAACTACTTTACCAGGCACCCCAAAGCAAACGAAGTTGCCCTGGTGATCGAAGTCGCGGACAGCAGCTTGCTGGAGGACCGGCGCTACAAGGGGTCGCTGTACGCGGCGGCGAAGATCCCGCAGTTATGGATCGTGAACCTGCCGGACGCCGTCGTGGAGGTGCACACGAGTCCCCGCGCGGGCCGCTCGCCGGGCTACCGCAGCGTCGCCGAGTTCCGCAAGGGGGACGTGGTCCCGCTGGTGCTGAAGGGCGACCCCGTCGCCGAGATCGCCGTCGCGGACTGGATCCGCTGACCGTTTGCAGGGAAACCGCCATGTCCGCCATCGTCGCCAAAGCGCCCGTGACCGAGGACCGCAGCACCGCGGGGAAGCTCCATCGCCTGTCGCTGGGCCAGTACCACCGCATGATCGAGATAGGCGTGCTGACGGAGAACGACTCGGTCGAGCTGATCGAAGGACTGCTGGTCGACAAAATGACGCACCTGCCCATCCGCGACGGCATCGTCTCCGTCCTCGCGCGCGAGCTGCGGGCGCTGCTCCCCGCGAAATGGGCTTTGCGCGTGCAGAGCGCCGTGACGCTCGACGACAGCGAGCCGGAGCCGGACATCGCCGTCGTGCTCGCGCCCGAGGAGCGCTACTTCGCCGATCACCCGGGGCCGCGCGACATCGGCATCGTGGTCGAGGTCGCTGAATCGTCGCTCGCCCACGACCGGACCGACAAGCTGCGCATCTACGCCCGCAACAAGATCGCGAGCTACTGGATCGTCAACGTGGCCGACCGGTCGATCGAGGAGCACCGCGATCCGCGCGCGGGCCGGAAGCCGGGCTACGCGACGCGGCACGTCCACGAACTCGACGCCACGATCGACGTGGTGGCCGGCGCCAAGAAATCCGGCTCCCTCGAAGTGCGGAAACTGTTCCCGTGATCGCTCCGCCATCGCAGTTGCGTTTCCTGAGCGTGTGTTTCCCTCTCCAAAAGTCGCCTGTGGAGTTGCTCGTTTTTGCACCGAAGGTGCTGCATAGCAAAGCCCAGGGTCGCGCAGCGCACCCTGGGAACGGAATGTCCCCACGGATTTCTACGCCAACGGCGTTGCATCGCGAGGGCCCTGAAGGATGATGCAGCCCCGTTGGGGCAGATCGTTGACGGTTTGCGATTTCCCCAGGGTGCGCTTCGCGACCCTGGGCTTTGTTGGGCAGCACCTTTGGTGCAAAAATGTCGAAGCATGAAGCACGCAGGATGATGTGACGAGGCTCGCCAGAAACGACGTGGCGACCGAACGAGCGCACCAGGTTGTTCCAGAAAGCCGACGAAAGAGCCATGATCTACCTCGACAACGCCGCGACCAGTTTCCCGAAGCCGGAGAGCGTCTACGTGGCGCTGGACCGGTTCGCCCGCACGTCGCTGGCCAACCCCGGCCGCGGCAGGCACGACATGGCCCAAGCCGCCGAGCACGCCCTCGACAACGGCCGGCACCTCCTCAACCAGCTCTTCCACGGCCAGGGGACCGAGCGCTTCGCCTTCGCCCTCAACTGCACCGACGCCCTCAACATGGCCATCAAGGGGACGCTCAACGACGGCGACCACGTCATCTCGTCGGTTCTGGAGCACAACAGCGTCAGCCGGCCTCTCCGCGCTCTGGAGCTGGCCGGACGCATCCAGGTGACGCGGCTCGCCCCCGACGCGGGCGGCACCCTCGACCCCGACGACGTGAAGCAGGCGATCACGCCGCGCACCCGCCTCGTCGCCCTCACCCATTGCAGCAACGTGATCGGCGCCGTCCAGCCCGTCACGGAGATCGGCGCCATCGTCCGTGAGCGCGACCTGCTCTTCCTCGTCGACGCCGCCCAGACCGCCGGCGTCCTCCCCATCGACGTGCAGGCGATGCACATCGACCTGCTCGCCTTCCCCGGCCACAAGTCCCTGCTCGGCCCCACCGGCACCGGAGCGCTCTACGTCGGGCCGCGCACGAAGGTCCGCCCCTGGCGCGAAGGAGGGACGGGCGGCAACGCCACGTTCGAGACCCAGCCCGCCGAGCTGCCCCACCACCTCGAAGGGGGCACCCCCAACGTCCTCGGCGTCGCAGGCATGTCGGCGGGCATCGAACATGTGCGCAGCGAAGGCCTCGACAAGATCCACCGCCACGAAACCGACCTCGTCGAACGCCTGTGGCAGCACCTCGACCGCATCGGCGGGTTCACCGTGTTCGGCCACCGCGACCACGCCCGCCGTGTCGGCACCATCAGCTTCCGCAGCGACCTCTACGAGTCGGAGGATCTCGGCACGATCCTCAACGGCTTCAAGATCGCCGTCCGCTCCGGCCTGCACTGCGCCCCCGGCGCCCACCGCTTCCTGGGGACGCTGGAGACCGGCGCCGTGCGCGTCAGCCCCGGCCCGTTCAACACCGCCGCCGACATCGACGCCCTCGCGGCCGCCCTCGCCGAGGTGCTGGGGGGGTGACGGGTCAAGCGGGGGCGGTTGAGCGGTCTTTCGCCCGTCACAGGCATCCGAATTGGTTCGATCCTTCGCGCGTTCAGGAATGCGACAGTCCCAGCTTCCACAACCTGAGCCCGAAGCGCGAGCGAGGCAGCCCCGCGCGACGATGGGTTCTGATGGTTGCGGCTTGTTGGGTGTGCCGAAGCGCAGCGAGGTACGGCGTTCCGCGCGTTTCTTGCTGCGCGTCGGAAAAGCGGAGACGTCAGAACCGCTTTGGGGCCGTCGCTCGGGTCGGCCTCGCTTGCGCTTCGGGCTCAGGTCGCTGCCCCTTGCCTTCGGGCCGTCGCGCGGGTCGGCCTCGCTTGCCCGATAATCCGCACCCCCTGTTTCTGGGGCTTGTAAAAGGCCGAAACATGCTGGCCTCGCCCCGTCACACGCCCAGCGCGCTGAGGTACACGCCGGCGATCTTGAAGATGGCGTAGATCACGAAGCCGGCGTAGATGAGCCAGACGATGGTGGTGGCGACCTGGGTCAGCGCGGTCAGCTTGCGGGCGGTTTCCTCGCTGTAGTAGTCGGCCTGGTGGCGCATCATCTCCGGGACGCGGCCTCCTTCCTCGGAGCTGGCGATCAGGTTGAGGAAGTCGTCGCTGAACAGGCAGCTGTCGACGAGCGCCTCGTGCAGCGACTTGCCCGACTTCAGCGCGGCGACCACCACGTCCCCTTGGGCGGCGTAGTGGGCGTTGCCGGTCGCGTTCAGGCTGAGCCGCAGCGCCTTCGTGATCGACAGGCCGGTGTCGAGCGTGATGTACAGGGCCAGCGTGAAGCGGTTCATGACGACCGCGTGCAGGGCGCCGCCGATGGCGGGCACGCGCAGTAGGATGCGGTCGACCGACTCCTTCTGCTTCATGCCGCGCGTGAGGACCATGTAGACGGCGAACAGGCTGCTGAGGATGCCGCCGATGCAGCCGAGGAAGGCGAGGGACGCCTTGCCGCCGCTGAGGCCCATGAAGGTGAGGACGGGGTGGCTGCGGTTCATGACGGCGATGACGCCGACGATGTAGAGCAGCCCGGCGATGAGGAGGATGGCGAAGACGAGCTGCAGGGCAGGCATGATCGACTTGCTGCGGAACTGCCTGACGAGCTGCCATTGCAGCTGGAAATACTTCTCCAGTTCGGCGAAGATCTCCGGGAGGTGCCCCGTCGTTTCGCCGAGCTTGCCCAGGGCGAGGAAAAGCGGCGGCAGCACGTCCTTCTCGGCGTCGAGCGCGTCGCCGAAGCTGTCGCCCCGCTCCAGCGCTTCGGTGATGCGCCCGGCCAGCGGGCGCACCGTCGCCGACCCGCGCTTCGCCTGCTGGCGGAACACGTCGAGCAGGGTGAGGCCCGCGCTGAGGTTGTGCCTCAGCACGCGACACAGCTCGACCAGCGACGACAGAGGCAGGCGGCGGAAGAGAAGCATGCGGTGAATCCGGGAAGAAGTGCAGGAAATCGGGAGGTTCCATGCCTACTAGTGATGATATGGAAGCGGACGGCGCCCCCTACGACCATCGGTACCTGGCCGGCGTGCTGCTCTTCAACCGCGGCGACTTCTTCGAGGCGCACGAGGCCTGGGAAGCCCTGTGGATGGACACGTTCGGAACCGACAAGGCGTTCTATCAGGGACTGATCCAGGCGGCCGTCGGGCTGTGCCATTTCTGCAACGGCAACCTGCGCGGGGCCGCCAAGCTGTACCGCTCCAGCCGCGACTACCACGAGCGCTATGGCGCAGCTTATCGCGGGCTGGACCTCGCCAAGTTCTGGGGCGAGATGGAGCGGTGCTTCGCCGCGATCCTGGTCGCCGACCCGCCGGCGCGGTGCGCCGTCGACGAGTCGGCGATCCCGGAGATCGAGCTGTCGCCGGCACCCGGCGAATGGCCCGACCCGGAGCCGTGGATGGAGGAGGGGCATTGAAAAGAAGCGCCCGTCCAAGCCCCAGGATGAGCGAAGCGATTCCTGGGGGTTCGACCCCCACCAATCGCGTTGCTCATGGTGGGGCTTGGCATCACTCCCCCCGAACGTCGGCAACTCAACCACGGAAGCAAGCGATGAACGAGCATGACGCCGGGATGGAGTACGCGGGGACGGCGCAGCTGTTCCCGCTGCCAGGGCTGGTGTTCTTCCCGCACGTGTCGCAGCCGCTGCACATCTTCGAGCCTCGCTACCGGCAGATGACCGCCGACGCCCTGGCGGGGGATCGGCTGATCGCGCTGGTGCTGCCCCGGCCCGGCTGGGAGCCTGGCTACGCCGGGCGACCCGCGATCCATCCGGTAGCCACGCTCGGGCGCATCGTCGCCGACCAGAAGCTGGAGGACGGCCGCTACAACCTGCTGCTGCACGGCCTGTGCCGCATCCGCGTCGTCGAGGAGATCGACCGCCCGAAGCTGTACCGCGTCGCACGGGCGGACATCGTCGAGGACGTGCCGCTGTCGATGATCGCGCTGGAGCTGGTTTGGCGGGAGAGGCTGAGGCAGAGCGTGCCGGGGTGGGTCGCCCAGCCGCCGGCGCAGGAGCCGCTGCGGAAGCTGCTCGACAGCGACCTGCCGCTGGGAGAGCTTTGCGACATCCTGTCGTTCGCGCTGCCGCTCG
>JAYSSW010000201.1:0-4722 GCA_043720335.1 Planctomycetia bacterium | reverse complement strand
CCTGGCGTCCGGCGCGGCCGCGCAGCTGGTTGTCGATGCGGCGCGACTCGTGACGTTCGGTGCCGATGACGTGCAGGCCGCCCATCTCGGCGATCTCGCGGCCCTCCGCCTCCATGTTCTCCTTGGAGCGGATCTCGTCGACGGTCGCCTTCCAGGTTTCGGGGGGCACGTCGAGGCGGGTGGGGTACTGGTTCTTGAGGCGCGCCCAGGCGAGGTACTCGGCGTTGCCCCCCAGGATGATGTCGGTGCCTCGGCCCGCCATGTTGGTGGACAGCGTGACCGCGCCGACGCGGCCGGCCTGGGCGACGATCTCCGCCTCGCGGTCGGCGTACTCGGGCTTGGCGTTGAGCAGCTCGTGCTTGATGCCGCGCCGCTTCAGGAGCGCGCTGAGCTTCTCCGACTTCTTCACGTCGGTGGTGCCGATGAGGACCGGGCGGCCGTGGCGGTCGATGTCGTCGATCTGGTCGGCGGCGAGGACGCGCTTCTCGCGCGTGTCCTTCAGCTCGATCTCCAGCGATTCTTCCGACTCGGTCTTGATGACGCCGAACAGTTCGGTCTTGTCCTTGAGCGTGACGGCGTCGTAGCGGTGGACGCGTTCGATCTCGTCGACGACGGCGTCCCACTTCTCCTTCTCGGTGAGGTAGATCACGTCGGGGAAGTTGATGCGCGTGAGGGGCTTGTTGGTGGGGATGGCGACGACTTCGCGCTTGTAGATCTTCCAGAACTCGTTGGCCTCGGTCATGGCGGTGCCGGTCATGCCGGCGAGCTTCTTGTAGAGGCGGAAGAAGTTCTGCAGGGTGACGGTGGCGAGGGTCTGGGTCTCCTTCTTGATCTTGACCCCCTCGCGGGAATGCTTGGCCTCGACCGCCTGGTGCAGCCCGTCGGACCACTGCCGGCCCAGCATCAGTCGGCCGGTGAACTCGTCGACGATGATGACGGCCATCTCGTGGGGCGGCTCGGGGTTCCGCATCACGACGTAGTTCTTGTCCTTGTGGTAGAGGTGGTGCGCCTTCAGGGCGTTGTCGATGAGGTGGGGCCACTCCATGTTGCCCGCGGTGTAGAAGCTCTCGACGCCGGCCAGCTCCTCGGCCTTGCGGATGCCCTCGTCGGTCAGGTGGCAGGAGCGCTCCTTCTCCTTCACCTCGAAGTAGTAGCCGAGCCGCTTCTCCTGCTTCGCCTCCATCTCGGCGGTCTGCAGCGAGTTGACGTCGATCTGGTCGACTTCCTCGTCGTTGGCGGCGTCGCGGAGGGTGGTTTCCGGCGTCTTGGTCCCCTTCGTGACGGCCTTGTCCTGGATGGTCTCCTCGGTCGCCTCCGCTTCGCCCTGCATGAGGGGATGGTCGGGGATGTTGACGCCGTGGCCGACGGAGCGGAGCTTCTCCTGGGCCTTCTTCTCGAGGCGGGTGAGGTCGAGGGCGATCTGGTTGGCCTTCTCATACAGCTTGGGGTCGTCCTGCGACTCGCCGGAGATGATGAGCGGGGTGCGTGCCTCGTCGATGAGGATGTTGTCGACCTCGTCGATGATGGCGAAGTGCAGGGCGCGCTGGGCCTGCTGCGACTGGGGGGCGTAGGCGGTGTCGCCCCAGCGTGCGGGCTTCATGTTGTCGCGGAGGTAGTCGAAGCCGAACTCGCTGTTGGTGCCGTAGGTGATGTCGCAGTCGTAGGCCTTGCGGCGGGCCTCGGGGCCCATCGACTGCTCCATGTCGCTCTGGATGTAGCCGCAGGTGAGGCCGAGGGCGAGGAAGATGGGGGACATCCACTCGCAGTCGCGTCGGGCGAGGTAGTCGTTGACGGTGATGATGTGGATGCCCTTGCCGTCCAGGGCGTTGAGGAAGGCGGGCATCGTGGCGACGAGGGTCTTGCCTTCGCCGGTGACCATCTCGGCGATCATGCCGCGGTGCAGGATGGCGCCGCCGACGACCTGCACGTCGAAGTGGCGCATGTTCTTGGAGCGTCGTGCGGCCTCGCGGCAGGCGGCGAACGCCTCGGGGAGCAGATCCTCAAGCGTCTCGCCGGCGGCGAGCCGTTCGCGGTAGGCGACGGTCAGCCCCTTGAGGTCGTCGTCGGTCTTCGCCCGCATGTCGTCCTCCCAGGCGTTGACCTGGGCGAGCAGCGAGTTGGGGAGGATGGTGTGTTCCTCGCCGGCGCGGGCGCGGTGGTAGCCGAGCGACTTGACCATGCGGTCGTTGCTGGACCCGAACATGCGCCCGATGAAGCCGACGACGCCTTCGGAGAAATTGCTCAGCGAGTCGGTGAACTTCTCCCAGACGCTGAGTTCCATTTTGGTATCGGTGCTCATGCGAGTCTCCAGAGCGCGGGGTTGGCGGAGGCTTTCGGCAGCCAGTCGCAGTCGGCGCCGGTGTGCCTTTCTCAAAAAGTCAATGTAAGTCCCCCGACCGGCAGGGTCAATACAGACTGCGAAACCGGCACATTCGGCACGGGTTCTTCTTCGCAAAGACAGGACGCCGCAAGCGGGAAACCTCGCCGGACGTGAACGAAAAGCCACGCGAGTTCGCCAAGGGGATACAGGCCGCCGACGCGGCGCGGCCGTGATGCGATCCGTCGCGCGGGAACCCGCAGGCCCTTCCGACGCCCCGCTCGTTCTCCCAGGACGGAGCGGCGTTGTCACATTCTCCGCCGCGCAAGGTATATATCGGCAGAACATGAATTCCGCTCCCCAGGGGAGCGGCTTGGGGCAGCCATCAGCCAATCATTACGGCGATTCGAGCAAATAGGGGCGTAGGGGCGCTATTGCGATTCAATGCTGCGACGCCCTTCCACCGCGTTGAGCAGCAGATCCATGCGATTGGTCGCTTCATCTTCGGATCGCCCGACAACCAGCGACTCCAGATCGATGACGATTTTCGCGCACTCGCCCCAGAACGTGTCGTCAGGCTCCAACCGTCGAGCAACCAGCCAACTGGTCGACAGCAGCAGCCAGCAAGTTCCGACGAGCATCAACTTCCCTCGTCGCATGGGGCGGTCCTATCGCGCGGTCGGTCGGCGCAAAAAAAAATCGCGCCGGAACCGGGTGGGTTCGAGCGCGATGATAGCATTCGTGCGCGGTCGCGGGCAAGGCGGGCTACCGGCCGAGGCCGCCGGAAACGCGGACGGGCGGCGTCTCGGAGTAGCGGCCCGACGCGGTCAGGCCGCCCGATTCGTTGAGGTTGCGCAGCGCGGCCGATTCCGCCAGGCCGTCGCCACGCGCCACCACCGACGCGGGGTCGCATGACATCGAGCTTCCAGCGGCGCAGCCGGCCAGCAGGAGCGAGACGGCGACGCCCAGGAGCGTCGCTCGCAATCGTGTTCGCAAAGGGGCGCCCTTTCTTCGGCTACTGACCGAGGCCGCCGTGGATGCGCACCGGCGTCAGGTGCGACGGCTGGTCGGTAAACCAGAAGCGGCGCCATTCGTACTCGATCTGGCGCAGGTCCTCCGACGCATTCAGCATCTGCTCCATGCGGATGTTCGGGTCGCTGGACCAGATGTTGACGAAGCAGCCCGTGTTGGAGAGCGCGAGACAGGCTCCCGCCAGGAACAGAAGCAAGCGGCGCCGCATGGGATGGACTCCTTCCAACGACTGCGTCCTTGCAGTCGGACTACCGGTGCGCGAGCCTTTCGCGGGACCGCGCGGGATTTTCGGGCAACACGGGTTGTATCGGCTTTGCGGAATGCCCGCTTGAGGAGAAATGCGCCGAAAATCCGGCCCGCGCGCGTTTGATGCACGAGCCGGCAGGCGGGGCGGGATGGGGAAAGCCCAGCTGCGGAGATCTGCTGCGCCAATGCCGCTAGCGCGACGTGCCCACGCGCGCGGCGGCTGAGTCGTCGATCCGCTGATGGGGGCAGGGGTGATCCTCATCCACCATCAGGGCGACGTTCAGAACAGCTCCGGGATCGGCTCGCCGTATGGCAGGATCGGCATCGGGCGGCCCGTGTGGTCCAGGAACGACGTGTGCCGGTGGTCGATGCCCAGGTGCTGGAACATCGTCGCCCACAGGTCGTTCGGCGTCATCGGGCGGTCGCGCGGCTGCTCGCCACGCGCATTCGTCGACCCGACCACCTGCCCCGTCCGCATGCCGCCGCCGGAGACCAGCACCGACATCGCCTGCGGCCAATGGTCGCGCCCCGGCCGGCCGTTGCTGTACGACAGCCTCGGCGTGCGGCCGAACTCCCCCGTCACGATCAGCAGCACGCGCCGGTCCAAGCCGCGCGCGTACAGGTCCTCGATCAGCGCCGTCACCGCCCGGTCGTACATCGGGAAGCGGTACTTGCTGTCGGTGAAAATGTGGCAGTTGACCGCGTGCGAATCCCAGTTGTACGTCACGTCGGTCGGCATCGGCTGGCCGGGGAACGTCGGGTTCTCCATCACCATCGTCACGAAGGTCGCCCCCGCTTCGACGAGTCGCCGCGCGAGCAGCGCACGCTGCCCGTAGCGGTGCATGCCGTAGCGCTCGCGCACCCGCGCCGGCTCCTGCGACAGATCGAACGCCCGGCGCGTGGCGTCGGTCGTAAGGATGCCGAGGGCGCGCTGGCGGTTGATGTCGAGCGAGTTCATCGCGCCGCTGGCGTCAACGCTGCCCGGCGTGCGGTCGAAGCGTTGGAGGAGGTTGAGCCGATCCTGAAGCCGCTCCTGCGTATGGATGAGGTTGAGGTTGCGGACCTGGAACGTCGGCACGGTCGGGTCGCCGGGGACGACGAACGGGTGGGTGGACGGTCCGAGATAG
>JAYSSW010000200.1:0-2177 GCA_043720335.1 Planctomycetia bacterium | reverse complement strand
GCTTTGTTATGCAGCACCTTTGGTGCAAGAACGGGCGCAGCGCTCCCGGCTCGGACGGCACTTGACCCGCGCCGTTCGGCGCGTATTCCTTCGAGTAGGCATCCCTGAAAATCGGAGGAGACGACCGCCGTGAGCACCGAGACCCTGCCGTTCAAGACGGAGCTGAAGCAGCTCCTGCACCTCATCATCCACTCGCTCTACTCGCACAAGGACATCTTCCTGCGCGAGCTGATCAGCAACGCCAGCGACGCCGTCGACCGCGTCCGCTTCCTCGGCCTGACCCAGCCGGAACTGCTGGAGGACAACGCCGACTGGAAGATCAAGCTCGTCCCCGACAAGGAGGCGAAGACGCTGACGATCTCCGACAACGGCGTCGGCATGTCGCGCGAGACCATCGTCGAGAACCTCGGCACGATCGCCCGCTCCGGCACGCGCGAGTTCCTCGACAGCATCAAGAGCGCCAACGCCCAGGACCGCCCCGGCCTGATCGGCCAGTTCGGCGTCGGCTTCTACGCCTCGTTCATGGTCGCCGACCAGGTGACCGTCCACTCGCGCATGGCTGGCTCGCCCGAGACCGGCGTCAAATGGGTCTCCGACGGCCAGGGCGAATACACCCTCGAAGACGCCCCCAAAGCCACGCGAGGCACCGAGGTCACGCTCCATCTGCGCGACGACGAACTCGGCTTCCTCGACCCCTGGCAGCTGCGGTCCCTGGTCAAGAAATACTCCGACTTCGTCGAACATCCCGTCGTCCTCGACACCGAGAGCGAGGACGACAAGGGCGAAAAGAAGACCGAGGAGGAAACGCTCAACGCCCGCAAGGCGATCTGGCTGCGCAGCAAAAGCGAGATCACCACCGAGGAGTACGCCGAGTTCTACCACCACCTGACCCACGCGCCGGGCGAGCCGCTCAAGACGATCCACTACGCCGCCGAGGGGCAGGTCGAGTTCAAGGCGCTGCTCTTCCTGCCGGCGCGTCGGCCGATGGATTTGGCGTGGGGCGACCCGACGAAGGGGGTGCAGCTCTACATCCAGCGCGTGTTCATCCTCGACGACGGCGAGACGCTGCTGCCTCGCTACCTGCGGTTCGTGCGCGGCGTGGTCGATTCGCCCGACCTGCCGCTGAACGTGTCGCGCGAGCTGCTGCAGCACAGCGCCCCGCTGGAGAAGATCAAGTCGAACCTCGTCGCCAAGGTGCTCAACACGCTGGAGGACGTGAAGCGGCGCGAATACGAAGCTTACGTCAGCTTCTTCGGCGAGATGGGGCCGTTCCTCAAGGAGGGCGCCTACCAGGACCACGCGAACAAGGCGAAGCTCGCCGAGCTGCTGCTGTTCGCGTCGACGAAAACGGACGCGGGGAAGTTCACCGATCTGGCGTCGTACATCGAGCGCATGCCGGGCGACCAGACGGAGATCCTGTACCTGTCGGGCGACAGCCGCGAGGTGATGGAGCAGTCGCCGCATTTGGAAGGGTTCAAGGAGAAGGGCTGGGAAGTGCTGCTCTTGAGCGACCCGGCCGACGAGATCGTGCTCGACACGCTGTTCGACTTCAAGGGGAAGAAGTTCCAGGCGGTTGACAAGGGAGCGCAGGTCGGCGAGAAGGTGACGGACGAGGAGAAGGCGAAGTACCAGCCGCTGCTCGACTATTTGAAGGAGAAGCTGCCGGAGATCAAGGACGCGCGGCTGACGCACCGGCTGAAGGAGAGCGCGGTGTGCCTGGTGGCCGACGCGGGGCAGATGAGCGCCCAGATGGAGCGGCTGATGCAGCGCATGGGGCGCGAGGCGGGAGGGCCGGCGAAGCGCGTCCTGCAGGTCAACCCCGCGCATCCGCTGGTGCAGGCGGTGGAGCATCGCTACTCGAAGGACCCGGCCGACCCGCGCCTGGAGACGTACGCGCGGCTGCTGCACGACCAGGCGGTCATCACCGAGGGGTCGAAGCTGAAGGACCCGCTCGCCTTCACCCGGCGGCTGAACGAACTGCTGCTGGCGGAGGCGAGCGGGACGTGAGGCGCGCGGCAAGCGTCGGAGGATGGATCGTCCGAGCCTGAGAAGCTGTTTGAAAAGCCGCGTTTATTGCGTAAGAGGCTGTTTGAAAAGGCGAATACTGGACAGAAAGATACTGCCTGAAGGCCTGAAAAACACGGTTTTTCGGGTTTAGTGGAGTGCCAATTCCGCAA
>JAYSSW010000199.1:0-2177 GCA_043720335.1 Planctomycetia bacterium | reverse complement strand
GTACTCCTTGTCCTGGTGCTTCGCCTTCGCGGTGAACAGCACGAAGTAGTCCCCCAGCGGGGCTTTCCCGTTGAGGTCGAGCGGGAACGAAATCTCGTTCTTGTCCTTCGGGATCGGCACGATCTTCGGCGCCGGCACATTGGCGGGCAGGCCGGTCGGCGCGATCAGCGTGATCTCGTCGGTGAAGCCGGCGTCGCGCTTGACGCTGACGACGATGCTCGGCGTGGTGCCGGGGACGCCGTCGGGCGGATTCATCACGGCGGTGAGGGTGAACGGCGCTTTCTCCTTGACGGCGAGGGCGACCGGGTGGTGCAGGTGCAGCGGCGGATAGGCGACGCCGCCCAGCGCCAGGCCGACGGCGCCGCGCACGCTGGCCATCTGCGTGACGGGCTGGCCGTCCACCGTTGCTTTTCCCTGGAGCATGATGGAGTAGCCCCCCATCGGCACTTCACCCTTGGCGAACACAACCACAACACCGGCGTTCTGGCCAGCCTTGACGGCGGCCGTGCCGGTGAAGCCCGCCGGGCCCACAAGGCTCAGCTCGATCGGGCCGGCGTAGCCGCGCCGCGTGACCTGCACCGGGATCGCCGCGACCGAGCTGGCAGCCAGCTCGAAGCGGTCGGCGGGGAGCGTCAGGTCGAAGCCATTCGACGACGGCCGCACCGACAGGCGGTACACTTCGCTCGGCCCCCCCGCGAAGTTGAGGTGCGACACCTCGACCGAATAATCGCCATCTTCGCTCGCGGTGAACTCGATGCGCTGGTCGAGCGGCGGGACCGCCTGGGCGTTCGTCTTGGCCAGCTCGGCGCCCTTGGCGTTCTTCAGCACCAGGTACACGAGCGACGGCGAGTTCAGCTCCAGCGTCTGCGCTTCGATCATCAGCTTCTGCCCCTTCTTCGCGGCGAAGACGTACACGTCACTGTCGTCCCCCTTCTCGAAGCGGCCACTGACACCGCTCGGCACGGCGATGCGGTTGGCGGTCTTGGCGTCGTTGTTCGGCTCGGTCTCGGTCGCCTCGTCGATGTCGCTGACCGCCAATGCGACGGGCCAGCCGTGCAGGCCGCTGGCGCCCTTCGGCGCGACCCAGACAACATTGATCACTGGGTCGGAAGGAACCACTACTTCGACGAGGGCGACCCCCTGGACCGCCGGGCCGATGAAGCTGATCTTCGCCTTGGTCCCTCGCTTGGCGGCCAGCGGGTACGGCGTGGTGGCGAGCGGGAAGTCGCCGATGCGCAGGCGGTAGAAGAACTCGGCGCCGCCGCGATACAGCACGTCCTTCACTTCGACGAGGTACTCGCCCGCTTCCTTGAACGTGTAGCGGATGCGGGGGTCGGTCTGGCAGCCGGGCGAGTCGTTGTCGTGGGCGATCTCGCGCATCGTCTTGGCGTGGAAGATGGACAGCTGGGCGTCGATGGCGCTGCCCATGCGGCGGCCGATCAGGTCGAAGCTGAGCGACTGCCCCGCCTGCACCGTGATTTTGTAAACGTCCCCCTGCTCGACGTCGACGGTCCCGACGACGACACTGGGGACCGGCACGGGCTGCGGCGTCTTCATGCGGTTGGCGCCGACCTCGACGATCTGCGGCAGGTCGTCGATGCAGAAGAGCCGCAGGTTCGACACGCCGCGCGCGGTGGCGAGACGGAGCGAATGCCAGCCAATCGGAGCGTCGGCGGGGATCTCCAGCTTGACGCGGAGCTTGGCGTTGTCGGCGCCGTTGGGCTCCTTCTCTTTTTCATCAATGGGGAAGGAGAACTTCGCGGGGAAGCCGAGGAGCATGCCGGTCGGCCCGGCGAGGTTGGCTCCGGCGAGGTTGAGGTCGAGCGTCTGGCCGCGCTGGGCGCCGGTCGGGGTCAGCGGGTTGACGACGGGGGCGGCGGCGGGAGCGGCAGTCTTGCCTTTGCCCTTGCCCTGGCCCCGGCTGTCGGCGGGCATGTTCAGCGAGAGCGCGACGGCCAGCAGCGGGAAGAGGAGGAGGGCGCCGTGGCGGGTCATTTTCATGGGTAACCTCAGAAGAAGCGAGTCGAAGGCGGGTCGAGGCAGGCGGGTCATGCTCCCCATCATAAGAAGCCCCGCGCGGAGAGCAACAAAAAACCCCGCGAACGCGGGGCGAGGGCCGCGTGGGCCTGCATCCTGAAGGGATGATTCCGCCAGCCCAGGGTGCAACCCTGGGAATG
>JAYSSW010000198.1:0-4737 GCA_043720335.1 Planctomycetia bacterium | reverse complement strand
CCGCCAAGGGGGGGACGATCGAAGTGATCCCGCCGCCCAAGAAGCCGGTGCGCAACAAGATGAAACCACCGCGGTCCGCCAAGCAGTAAGGACATCGCCCGGAAACACGCAACAGGGAAAAAGGCGCGAAACCTCCCAGGTTCCTTTGCCTTTTTCCCTTGTGTTTTTTACCGCTGCCTGCGTTCCGGTTGAGAGGGATTGATTCATGGCCACGGCCTCCACCATGCTCAAGTCGAGTTTCAGCTCGTTCGGCCAGAGCCGGCTCGCCAGCATCTTCAAGATCAAGGAACTGCGGCAGAAGATCTTCATCACGCTGCTCTTCCTCGCGATCTACCGCATCGGCTTCCATGTGCCGCTGCCCGTCATCGACCAGATCCGTATGCAGAACAACATGCGCGGCTCCGAGGACGGCATCCTCGGGCTGATCTCGATGTTCTCCGGCGGCAGCCTCAGCCAGTCCACCATCTTCGGCCTCGGCATCATGCCGTACATCTCCGCGTCCATCATCTTCCAGCTGCTCGCCAGCGTTTATCCGCCGCTCGAGAAGCTCCAGAAGGAAGGGGAGGCGGGACGCAAGAAGATCAACGAGTACACCCGCTACGCCACCGTCGTGATCTGCGTCTTCCAGGCCTGGATGTGGGTCTCCCACATCTCCGCGCCGCAGTCCTCGGAAGGAGGGCTGGGCCTCGCCATTCCAGGCTACGACACCGCCTTCTGGATGCTCTCCTCGATTGTCACGTTGACGGTCGGCACCGTCTTCCTCATGTGGATCGGCGAGCAGATCGACGAGTACGGCGTCGGCAACGGCATCAGCCTCCTCATCATGGCGGGCATCGTCGCCCGACTCCCCGACGCCACCATGTCGCTCTTCTTCGAGAAGGGCCACCTCCGCGCTTCGATCTTCACCCTCGGCGGCGGCGGCGGGGCCGGCGATGTCGGCCTCGAGAAGATCCTCGTGCTCATGTTCCTGTTCATCGCGGTCGTCGTCGGCGTCGTCGCCATCACCAAGGGGCAGCGCCGCATCCCGACGCAGTCGGCCAAGCACGTCCGCGGCCGCCGCGTCTTCGGCGGGTCGCGCAACTTCCTGCCGCTGCGCGTCAACCAGGCCGGCGTCATGCCCGTCATCTTCGCCAGCAGCCTGCTCATCATCCCGACGCTGCTCTTCAAGTACCTCTCGCAGCAGACCGAATGGTCGTGGGCCTGGACCCTCACCGGCGCCTTCGAGCGGCAGGGCTACCTCTACAACATGCTGTACATCCTGCTGATCTACTTCTTCTGCTACTTCTGGACCGCCATCACGTTCAACCCGCGCGACATGGCCAACAACCTCAAGGACTACGGCAGCTTCATCCCCGGCTACCGCCCCGGCAAGCGAACCGCCGACTATCTTGAGAAGGTCATCATGCGCATCACCTACGTCGGCGCCGCCTTCCTCGCCATCGTCGCGATCATCCCCAGCCTGGTCTCGACCGCGCTCGAGGTGAACCCGATTGTCGCCAGCTTCTACGGCGGCACCGGCCTGCTCATCGTCATCAGCGTCGCGCTCGACCTGGTGTCGAAGATCAACAGCCACCTGGTGATGCGGAACTACCCCGGCCTGACCGAAGACTAGCCCGGCCGCTGCCGGCCTTCGAGGTTCCCTGGCGAATCCCAAGGCCCGATGTCGCGAATCCCGCCGACATCGGGCCTTTGCCGTTGATCCCGGCGGAGCCGCCTTGCGGATGGGCGGCGAGTTTCGGAGAATGACGCAACCCGTTCAGCCGCGACGCGCAGCGGAGCGCGGGCCTCGCAACAATCCCAGACGACGCATCCCTTGAGGAATGGTCCGTGTTCAAGACGTATTTCCAGAAGGCCCCGGAGCTGAAGTCGGCGCGGGAGATCGGCCTGATGCGCGAGTCGGGCAAGCTCGTCGCCGAGGCGCTCCGCCTGTGCCGCGAGATGGCCAAGCCGGGCGTCCGCACCGTCGAGATCAACCGCGCGGTCGAGGCCCTGTACGTGAAGCACAACGCGCTGCCGCTCTTCAAGGGCTATCCCGGCCAGGACCCGAAGTTCCCCTTTCCCGCCGTCACGTGCATCTCGCTCAACGAGCAGGTCGTCCACGGCATCCCCGGCGCCCGCGAGATCCGCGAAGGCGACCTGGTGAAGTTCGACACCGCCTGCAAGCTCAACGGCTGGTGCGCCGACGCCGCGATCACGGTCATGGTGGGCGAAGTCCGCCCCGAGCGTCGCCGGCTGGTGGAGGTCTCCGACCAGGTGCTGCAGATCGCCGTCGACGAGTTCGGCAAGCGGCGCTGGTGGTCCGAGGTCGCCGGCCGCATGCAGCGCCACGCCGAGTCGCACGGCTACAGCATGGTCGAGCAGTATGTCGGGCACGGCATCGGCCGCATCATGCACGAGAACCCGCAGGTGCCGAACTACATCGGCCGCGACATCCGCAAGTTCGACTTCAAGCTGGAACCGGGCATGGTGCTGGCGGTCGAGCCGATGGTGAACATGGGCAAGGCCGACACGCGCGTGCTGGGCGACCGCTGGACCGTGGTGACGAAGGACGGCCTGCCGAGCTGCCACGTCGAACACACGCTGGCGCTCACCGAGAACGGCGTCGAGGTCATCACCCGCGACGCATGAGGTTCAAGGCAGAGCCCCAAGCCCCACCATGAGCAACGCGATTGGTGGGGCTTGTGCGCGGCCAAGAACGAGACGGTCTCAGACCCCACTAACCCTGAGCGCAAGCGAGGGGATCGCAGCGAACCCGGTTGGCGAATATTTTCATTCAGCGTGTCGTCAAGGTATCCCCTCGCTTGCGCTCAGGGTTAGTGCAGTTCGTCGATGCCTCATTCTCGACCGCACAAGGTATAGCAGGCGAAAGGACGGGGCGATGCGCTACGCGATCTGCAACGAGACGTTCGAGGGCTGGGACCATTCCCGCATCTGCCGGACGGCGGCGGAGCTGGGCTACACCGGGCTGGAGGTCGCCCCGTTCACGCTGGCGCCTCGCGTCAGCGATGTGACGGCTGCCCAGCGCCGCCAGCTGCGGCTCGAAGCAGAAGCGTGCGGCGTGCCGATCATCGGGCTGCATTGGCTGCTCGCCAAGACGGAAGGCTTGCAGCTAACCTCGCCTGATTCGGAGGTTCGCCAGCGCACCGCCGACTACCTCGTCGAACTCGCCCGCTGCTGCCGCGACCTGGGGGGCGACCTGATGGTGTTCGGCTCCCCGGCGCAAAGACGCATCCCCGTTGGCGCGACCCGCGCCCAGACCGACGACTATGCCGTCGACACGTTCCAGCGTGCGGCAGCCGGCATTTCCGACGCGGGGGTGAAGCTGTGCCTGGAGCCGCTCGCCCCTGCGGAAGCCGATTATTTGCAGACCGCAGCCGAGGCGGTCGCGATCCTGCAGCGCTTGCAGCATCCGAACTTCGTGCTGCATCTCGACGTGAAGGCGATGAGTTCGGAGGCCGAGCCGGTCGCCGACGTGGTCCGCAAGCACGCAGGCATCACGGGGCACTTCCACGCCAACGACGCCAACCGTCGCGGCCCCGGCTTCGGCGACACCGACTTCGTGCCGATCTTCCAGGCGCTCAAGGATTCGCGTTACCAGGGCTGGGTGTCGGTCGAGGTCTTCGACTACTCGCCTGACCCGGTCACCATCGCCCGCGAAAGCATGCGCTACATGCGCGAGTGCGAGCAGAAGCTGGCGTGAGCGCCGACACATTCTCCCACGTCCACGCACCTCAAACCGTCGAAAGCCCAGGGACAGCCGTCCCTGGGTATGCTCGTCCCCAGGGCAGCAGCCCTGGGCTTTCAACTCTCACCCCCCTCCTCTCCCATGAAAAAACTCCTCCTCACATCGCTGGCGTTCGCTCTCCTCGCGGTCGCGGCGTGGTCGCAGCCGGCGGACACGCCGCTGCGTGTCGGCTTCGGTGCGGTCGATGTTTCGCCGGTGATCGGCAAGAAGCCGGTATTTGTGGCTGGCTTCGGGCAGAACCGCAAGGCGACGAAGATCCACGACCCGATCATGGCTCGGGCGGTAGTGCTGGAGCACAACAAGCAGAAGATCGCCTGGGTGTCGGTCGATGTGGTCGGCCTGTTCTACGACGTGGTCGAGCGGATCCGAGCGAAGCTGCCCGGCTTCACGTACGTCCTCGTTTCCAGCACGCACAACCATGAAGGCCCCGACACGATGGGGCTGTGGGGCCCGTCCGCGCTGCAGAGCGGCGTCGATGCCGACTATCTCGCGAAGCTTGAGGCAGGGGTGGTGAAGGCGGTGCAGGACGCCGACGCGGGCCGAACCGAGGTGGCCGAGACGCGGATCGGCGCCGCCAACGGACCGGACCTGCTGCACGACGGCCGTGAGCCGCAGGTCAAGCACGACGAGCTGGTCGCGATCCGCTTCATCGGCGCGAACGATCAATCACTCGGCGTCGTCGTGCAGTGGAACTGCCACCCCGAAACGCTCGACAGCAAGAACACCGAAGTCTCGGCCGACTACGTCGGCTACACCGTCAAGCATGTGCAGGACAAGCAGCGTTGCCCGGTCGTCTACTTCACCGGCACCGTCGGCGGGCTGATGACTTCGCTGCATGTCCCGGTCAAGAACGCGCAGGGCGAATCGCTGAAGGACGGCACGTTCGCCAAGACGGAGCGGTTCGGCCAGCTCGTCGGCGAACTCGCGGACAAGGCGCTTACCGACGCGAAACGTGTGACGATGACGCCGTTCACGGTGCGAACCAAGCAGGT
>JAYSSW010000197.1:0-9912 GCA_043720335.1 Planctomycetia bacterium | reverse complement strand
CGCAGCGGCGGCGACGCTCAGCATCGTCTTCTCGCCAGCGATGGCAAGCTCTGGCAGCTCTCCTGGCCCGCCCGCAAATCGGGCGAATGCATGCTGGCTGTGCAGCCCCTCGGCATCGACGCTGCGAAACCGACCATCCACACGATCCCCTCGGCGCCACTCGGCGCCATTGCGATCCAGGGCGGCGGCGAGATGCGGCTGCCCCTCGCCAACGGCGTCCTCGTCGCGCTATTGGGTGATACTCAGGTCAACGGACCCGACTGGCGCGCATCCGGCGCCGACGAAGACAGTCCCGGACATGTCGTCGCGCTCGGCGCCGGCGAGTTCGTCGTCACCGACGGCAGCACAGGCTTGACGCGCTACCGCTGTACGGACCTGAAGACCTGGGAGAAGCGATCCAGCCACGCGCTGGCCCATCGCATCGTCGCCGCCCCGCTGGCGCTGCCCGGCGAGCCTATGCAACTAATCGTCGCCGACGCCTCGGACACGATCACGCTGCTCGACGCGAATTCGCTCGCCCCGCTGCGGTCATGGAAGTTGCCGGGCAAGCTCACGCAGCATCCTGCGTTGCTGAGCAAGCGCATCGCTTGCGTCGTCGATCAGAAACGGCTCGCCTGCCTCGATCCCGCGAAGGAAACGCCAGCCTGGGAATACTCGTTCGTCGCCGACCTCGTCGGCCCGCCGGTACTTGTAGACGACGAATGGCTGGTCAGCGACGTGTCGGGCCAGTTCACCCGCCTCGACCCCGCGACCGGCCGCACGCTCGGCGCGCCGCAGCGCCTGCACGCCAACGCCGCCGCGTCGGCGTCGCCGCTGGTCGTGCAAGGCCGCGTCCATGTGCCGCTCACCGACGGCACGATGGTGGAGCTGCCAACGCAGAAGTAAGGCGAGAGGCGGGTCGAAAGCTCCCCGTTTATGCTCTGCGCGGCCAGGAATGATGCCTCGACGAATCGTATGTACCCTGAGTTCGAGAACCAACGATTGTTGCGATTCGCCGGCTGTTTTGCACCAAAGGTGCTGCATACCAAAGCCCAGGGTCGCGAAGCGCACCCTGGGAAACCGTAGCTGCAGTGCCTCTGCCCCAACGGGGCTGCATCATAGCGCTCGACCCGTTTGATGCAACGCCGTTGGCGTAGAAATCGTTGGTGGCGCCCCTGTCCCCAGGGTGCGCTTCGCGACCCTGGGCTTTGGTATGCAGCACCTTCAGTGCAACAACCGGATCGTTCGCGTCATACCTTGCCGGCAAGGATTCGGTCAACGTGGGGCACGATTCCATCGTGCCCTGGCAATTCCGGCACGATACAATCGTGCCCCACGGGGTCGCATCCCTGGCCGCGCCAGGGATGCGAATGCGCAACCCGCCTCCGATGCGGCTTGGGGAATTCATCGCTGATTCCCCTGGACAGCCCCTCGCGGCGACGCTATACCGCGCCGCTGGAACGGCGGAGACGCCCTGTCGCGAGGTGACGCATGAAGCGAAATTGGCCCGCCCTGGGCACGTTGATGTTGACCGGCTGCTTCTCGCTGCCGACCTGGTGGGACGAAGCGCCGACCACGCAGGTCAGCAACCATCCTCTGCTCGACCAGCAGGCGAAGGTGGTGCAGCGCGCCAAGATCGACGGACGCAAGGCCAATCCGGAGATCGCCCAGCGCGTGAACCTGGCGGGCAAGAAGCTCGTCGACAGCAACCCGCAGCTGGGCCGCCCCCTGTTCGCGACCATCGGCTCGCCCGATCCCGAAGTCTTCCACGTCGGCGCCGAGATCGTCTACGTCACGGAAGGCCTCGTGAAGATGTGCCCGACCGAGGTGGAGCTGTCCGCCGTGCTGGCGCTCGAACTCGGCAAGATGGTCAGCGAGCGTGAAGCGAAAGTTTCCCAGGAGCAGCGCGAAGCCGACCCGCTGCCCCCCATGTCGCTGCCGATCGGCAGCAACGGCTACTCGATGGCGAACGATCCGTCGCACATGATCGAGATGGCGAAGTTCGAGAAGCGCTACCCGAAGACCCGCCCGCGCATCGCCCGGCCCGACCCGCGCAAGGTCGCCGAGAGCGTGCTGGAGCAGGCGGGCTACCGCGCCAGCGACCTCAACCTCGTTCAGCCGATCCTCCAGGCCGCCGACCGCAACGTCGCCCTCGAACAACAGCTCAGGGGAACGCCCCCCGCGACCAGTTGGCAACGCTGAGACGCGGTTTCAAGACAGGCGACCGATTCACGCGGAGCGGGAGACGACCAGAGGAAAATCTCCACCATGCCCCAGGATGAGCGAAGCGATTCCTGGGGGTCGGCGCCGCATCTCGGCGAACGGTTGGAAATCTTGGCACGCGGGCGGTACAATGCACGCGGACGCAACGATGATCCTTCCCAGAGATTCGCCTCCATGACACGACGATTTCTGCTCCTCGCCACCGTCGTCACTTTGTGCGCCGCCGCTTCCACGCTGGCCGCCCAGGACAAGAAACTGCCCGATACGACACCGATCATCCGACCGCTCTGGGCCGGCGGAGCACCCGGTGCGGGCAAGGAATCGCCGGAGGTGATCGTCTACCCCGCCCCCGCCGACAAGAACACCGGCGCCGCCATCGTCATCTGCCCCGGCGGAGGCTACGGCGGGCACGCCATCAACCACGAAGGCCACGACATCGCCAAGTGGTGCAACTCGCACGGCATCACCGGCGTCATCGTCAAGTACCGCCTCGGCGTGAAGAACCCGCACCCCGTCCCCCTCGGCGACGCCCAGCGCGCCCTGCGCTGGACCCGTGCCAACGCCAAGGAATGGGGCGTCGATGCCGATCGCGTCGGCATCCTTGGCTTCTCCGCCGGCGGCCATCTCGCATCGACTGCGGGAACGCACTTCGACCTCGGCATCGTCGATTCGAAGGACCCCATCGACACGCAGAGCTGCCGGCCCGACTTCATGGTGCTGGTCTACCCGGTCATCACCATGACCGACCCGTACACGCACAAGGGGTCGCGCAGCAACCTGCTCGGCAAGAACCCCGACGCGAAGCTGATCGACCTGCTCAGCAACGAGAAGCAGGTGACGCCGAAGACGCCGCCGACCTTCCTCGTCCACACGACGGAGGACACCGCCGTGCCGCCGGAGAACAGCGCGCTGTTCTACCTGGCGTTGTGCAGGAACAAGGTGCCGGCCGAGCTGCACAGCTACGAGAAGGGGCAGCACGGCCTGGGCCTCGGCCCGCGCGCCCTGCCGTTCTCGTCGTGGCCCGACCGCTGCGTCGCCTGGATGCAGGGGCGCGGCATCCTGCCCGCGACCAAGTGACAACGCCGTTGTCACTCGCGCCCGCCGCAGTGTCTTGAACTCGCCAGCCTTCCGCCGGAAAAGAACGCTGCCCCGTGATTCCCGAAGTTCTCGTGCCCCTGATCGGCGACAGCACCAAGACGGTCGTGATCTTCTACGGAACGATCGCCGGCTTCGTGCTGTTCGTGCTGTTCATCCTGTGGCTGATCCTCGGCCGGGGACCACGCCGCCGCCGCGCGTTCAAGCAGGCGCGGCGGCTGCTCGACAAGGGCTTGTGGAGCGAGTCATTGGTGGAGGTCAAGAAGCTGCGCGTCTACGGCTCGCCGTCGGCCTCTTGGAACCGGCGTTTCGACCAGCTCGAAGGCCAGGCGCTGAAGATGGCCGCCAGCAAAGCGCTCAACGACAAGAAGTTCGAGGAGTCGCTGGAGCAGGCGGTGCGGTCGGCGGAGCTGCTCGGCGAATCGACGCTGGAGCCGCGCGTCGCGATGCAGGCGACGATGGTGCAGGAGATCCGCCGGCTGTTCGCGAAGCAGGGCGAGACGCGGGCGACCGTCGATCTGATCGGCCGCACGCTGCTGGTGCAGTCGCCGTGCCGGGAGGCGTCGTTCTGGCAGGCGCTCTGCGACCTGCGCAACGGCCAGACCGACCAGGCGCTGATGAACCTGCAGGTGGCGCGGACCGGCCAGGCCCGTTCGATCACGCTCGCCGACGATGTCCCACCCGCACCGGGCGCCGCGCCGCCGTCGTCGTTCCTCGACCCCGCCCTCTACCTCGGCACGCTGCTGCTGCGACGAGGCCAGGCGCTCGAGTCGCTGCGTTTCCTGACCGAAGCGAACCGCATGGACGCCAACTGCCCGCTCGTCACGCTGCTACTCGGCTCGGCGATGATCGAGACGAGTGGCGACACGCAGTTCGCCGTCCGCGCCCTGCAGAAATCGCTCGGCCCGCGCGGCGTCGCGCAGTGGCTCGCCACGCCGCAGAAGTTCTGGATCGATGGCTTTCCCGACAACCGCTCCTACGTCCGCAAGCTCGCCAGCGAGTATTCGTTCACCTGTCCCGTCTGGGGCAGCGACCTGATCCTCATCCAGCGCCAGGGCAACCTCGCGCTCGCCAAGGGGCACTTCAAGCTCGGCAACTTCCAGGAAGCCGCCGACCTGTTCGACAAGGCGATCCGCGACGGCGCCCCGTCCCTCACCGTGCTGCGCGGGCTGGGATTGTCGCTCGCCAAGCTGGGCCGCTACGACGAGGCGTACGTCCATCTGCGCACCGCCCACGAGATGGAGGAGCCGAAGGACCGACTCACCGCCGGCTACCTCGCGCTGTGCGGCGCCGGCGGCAAGGCGGCCCGACCGGAGGACCGCGCCGAGAACATCGCCTGGGGCATCCGCACGCTGTCGCAGTTCAACGCGCCGGGCGACGCGGAATGGATCGACCTCATCAACCGCGTGTACGCAGCGGCCCGCGCCGCCGGCGTGCCGCTCAGCTCGGACGACCAGCTCTACCTGTGCGAACATCTCGTGTCGATCCATGCGACGGACGCGATCTCCGCCCAGGCGTACCATCATCTGATGGCGACCTGCCCGCGCCTGATGAGCCGCGAGTACGCCTGGCTGTTCTGCCGGGCCGACCAGCAGCACCGCGTCGGCGGCGAGCACGCGCGCGCGATCCATGCGATGACGTTCGCCGACACCGCGGCAGCGAATGAATTTTTCGAGCCGCGTTCGTGGAGCCTGGACGACGTTGAGTTCCGGCTTCTCGAAGTCGCCGCCCAGCAGGCGCCGGGCCGTTTCCCCGAATCGCTGGGAAGCGACTACACGGTGCGCGGCGAATGGCTGCTGCTCGACCGCGCGAACAAGCTCGAAAAGACGGGCGACAAGGAAGGCGCCCTGCACGCCATCGAAATCCTCGCCCTGCTTTCGCCTGGCCACACGCGGGCGCTTGACCGGGCCGCCGAGTTGCACTTCCGCGCGGGCCGCATCGAGCGCGCTTTGGAACTTCTCGAACGCTGGCACCAGGCCAAGCCCGACGAGCCGCTGCCGCTGGTTCGGCAGGCGTTGCTCGCCCATCAGCAGAACCAGCCGCAGCGCACGCAGGCGAAGTTCGCCGACGCGCTGGCGCGTTCGCATGGCCGACACCGGGCGAGCATCAGCTTCCTGGCCGCCCGGCTCGCGCTGCAAGCCGCGTTCAAGAACGGCGAACTTCCCGCCGACGACGCGCTGTTGACGATGCAGCAGCACCTCGACGACTGCCTGCAGCACGAACCTGCCCACCCGAGCGCCCTGTGGTGCCTCGCGGCGGTGCGCTGGCTGCGCAACGACCAGCCGGGCGTAGCGACGCTCGCGCCGTCGATGAACCAGCCGAACATCGCCGACGCGCGTTTCCACTGCCTCGCCGCCCTCAGCGCCCTGCTGCACAACGACCCAGCCGGCGCCGCGACCGCAGCGGAACGGGCGAAGCAGCGTGCCCAGGCCGAGCCGCCGTCACTGTTCGCCCGCAACGGCGACGCGCACGCCCGGTTGAATCTTGCTGCCGAGGCGGGCTACCTGCAAGCACTCGGCCTGCTGGCGTCCGAGCAGCCCGCCGCCGCCATCGACGTGGTGCAGCCGCTCGCCCGCATGACCGGCAGCCCGACGTGGAGCCAGGCCCAGGCGCTGCTGGGGAAGATCCACTTCGCGCAGCAGAACGCCGAAGCCGCGACGCAGTGCTGGCAGACGCTTGACGCGAAAACGCGGCAGGCGTGGAACTTGGTCGAGCCGCTCGCCCAGACGATGTTCGCGACGGCCGTCGAGTCGCTGCTCGACGGCGAGTACGAGCGCGCCGCCGAGCAGCTCAGGCAGGCCGGCAAGCTCGGCTGCCGCGACCGCCGCCTCGGCCCGCTGCTGCTGCTGTCGCTGTTCAAGGCCGGCCAGCAAGCCGTCTACCACGAGGAAACCGCGAAGGTAACGCCGAGCGAAGCTGCCCAATGATCCCGTGCTTTCGCGATGCGGGATTGCAAGAAACACGATGAATGAAGCCACGGTTCGATGATGGTCGAAACTACCATGCTCTGAACCACAACCTTCTTCCCCGCTGCTCCATGACTGAAATCCTCGATGTCATCCCGGTAACGCCGCTGGCCCAGCCTGACTGGGAGGAGGCGGCGCGCTTGCTGGAGCAGGCGGTGAAGGCGGGCTGCCAGGACCCGCAGGCGCTCTACCTGCTGGCGATGGGCTACAAGCACCTGGGGCGCGTCACCGACGCCCGACGCGTGCTGGACAAGGTCGCCGACCCCGATCCGAACGTGCTGCTGCAGCGCGGCATCCTCGCCTTCTCCGACAAGGACTTCGCCAAGGCGGCCGACGAGTTCACGCGCGGCTGGGACAAGGAGCCGAACTCCTACGCCGCCGGCTACAACCTCATGCTCGCCCGGCTCTGCCAGGGGCAGCTTGACGTCTGCTCGCAGCTCCTCCAGCGCCTCGACCCGCTCGCGCCGACCGACGACGAGAAACGCTTCCTCGAACTGCTCGGCGGCCTGCTCGGCTCGACCTCGTCGTCCGCCAACCAGCAGCTCGCGGGCATGACCGCCGCCGAGGAGCAGCGCCTGCTCGACATGATCTCCGGCCTGCAGCCGTTCGAGGTCGTCTACCGGCTGCTCGCGAAGCTCGTTGCGCTGCGGCCCGGCAGCGACGGCCCGTTCCGCGTCTACATCGGCGCCGCGCTCGTGCAGGCGCGCATCTTCGTCGACCGCTGCCAGTGGGAGGACGCCGCCTTCCTGCTCAACCCGCTCAAGCGGCGCATCGACTCGTCCGGCACCCAGCTCGACGCCTTCACCCAGATCGCCCTGTCCAACATGCTCGGCGCCTGCAGTGCGATGACCCAGAACTTCCAGAAGGCGACCGAGCACTACACGAGCGCCATCGAGGCGTTCCAGCGCGACTTCGCGACCGCCAGCCCCGCCAACAAGACCGACCGCTACGTCAACGCCCAGGGGGTCTACATCGGCGCCTGGCTGGAGCAGAACCTCGCCCTGGTGCATGAGTGGACCGGAGACCTCGACCGCGCCGAGCAGCACTGGAACCGGCACTTCGACTACCTGGAGCACTACTTCGCGAAGTCGCTGCCGCCCGACTACCTGCCGAACCTCGCGTTCGAGGGGATGAGCCGGCTCGCCGACCTGTTCTCGCGCAAGGAGCGCTGGGGGTCGGCGGCGCACTTCCTGCAGCGGGCGCACCGCGTCCGCCCCGCCGACTACGAGACGATGGAGCGGCTTTTCCACCTCTACAGCCAGCTGAAGCGGCAGGACGACGCGCGGCGCATCCTGCAGAAGCTGCGCGAGGCGAAGCCGAACGACCCGCAGGCGGAGATGTTCGAGCTGGAGGTGCGCGAGGTCCGCAAGATCAACGAGATCGACCAGTTGCTGGCCGACCTGCGCCGGGTGATGCAGCGGTTCCCCAGCGACACGCGGGTGAACGAGCGCGCCGCCGCCATCGCGTCGAACCTGGCGCCGACGCTGGAGCGGCTGGCCGACCAGTACGCCGGGCAGGTGAACAAGGTGGTCGACCAGATGAAGCGGCTGCCGAGCTACCAGATCAACTGGCCGACGGTGCGCGACATCATGCGCGACCTGGAGGACAAGTACGTGCTGCTGCGCCGGGTCGCGCAGCGCTGCCTGGCGCACGTGACACAGGACGACCTGCGCCGCGACCTGCAGAAGATGGTCAACCATTGCGACCGCAAGATCGAGCAGTGCCACGACCTGGGAGAATGACGATGCCCGAAAGCAACCCGCCGCCGGTTCCGGTCGTGCTGCAACTGGCGCCCCTGCCCCGCACGCAGATCGGACCGTTCCTGCTGCTGGGCGTCGACAAGGACGCCGGCCGCGAGGCCATCGAGTCGGCCTGGGCCGAGCGCGTGAAGACGGCGCGGCGCGGCCAGGCGAAGGTCTCGCTCGAAGACGTCAACTGGGCCCGTGAAATCTTGAGCGGCAAGGAGAGTCGGCTGCGCGCCGACGCGGTCGCGCTCAACCTCGACACGACCGACGGCACGATGAAGAAACTGAAGCAGCACTTCCAACGCCAGGACGTGGCCGGCTGCCGCCCCCTCGACGCCGAGAAGTGGCTGGCCGAGCACGCGCCGGCGACGCCGGTCCCGTCGCTGGAGTCGGTGCGCGCGGCCATCCCGGTCCCGCAGCTCCCGCTCGAAGTGCCACTGGTGCGCGTGCTGCTCGAACAGCTCGCGAAGGAGCCGCTCGACCCCTGGCAGCTCGACTTGGACGCGTGAATGCGCAACGAGCCGAAGGCGAGCCGAGCGGTGTAAGCCGCCGGGTTGAACGGGCGAAAACGGCGTGGGTGTAGTCGATGCGCGTCATTACCCGGCGGCTTACGCCGCACGGCTCGCCTTCGGCTTCACCACGATCGTTCCTCGCATCCCAGCCGCCAACCACGCACCACGGCACGTGCTGCCTCGCTTGGCGCTTCGGGCTCAGGTCGATGGCTCCAACTCCCTGAAGCACACCGCGATCATGCGCTTTTCCACGCAGCAAGTCAGCTCTTCTTCGCCAGGTCGGTCTTGTAGACGCGCAGGCTGTTGAGCGCCTTCAGCACCTCGTGGAAGTTCTCCGGGCGGTCCTCCTTCTTCTTCGCGAGGAGCCGCAGCACCAGGTTCGAGAACTCGTCGGTCAGTTCGGGGACCAGCGACGCCGGCGACAACGGCTTCTCGATGATGTGCTTCTGCAGCAGCTCCTGCATCGTCGCGGCGCGGAAAGGCGGACGGTGCGTCGTCAGCTCGAACAGGCTGGCGCCGAAGCTGTAGATGTCGGCCCGGCCGTCGAGGGTCAGGCCGCGGATCTGCTCCGGCGACATGTAGCTGCGCGTCCCCTGGACCAGCCCGCGCTTGCGGAACAACCGCGAGAGGAACGAGTCGGACCTCTGCTTCTGCGCCAGGGCGAAGTCGATGATGCGCAGCTCGCCGGCGCTGTTGACGAGCATGTTGTCTGGCTTCACGTCGCGGTGGATCCAGCCGCTGGCGTTCATGTACGCCATCGCGGTGGCGGCCTGCTTGAAGATGCTGTGGGCGCGTTCCTTGATGAAGTCGTGCTGCTTCTGGATCAGCCGCGTCTTCAAGCTGCCGGCCGGGAAGTACTCCATGACGAAGTAGTGGTTCGTCTTCTCCTCGCTGACCGCGTGGATCTTGATGACGTTCGGGTGCGACAGCTCCTTGCCGACATTCGCCTCGTGGTACAGCATCCGTTTCGATTCGGCGTCGTTCGCCTTCTCCTGGAGGAGAAGTTTCATGGCGAAGTGGCGGTGGCTGGTCTGCTCCACACACTCCCAGACCTGGCTGCTCTGGCCGGTCATCAGGCACTTCACCAGGCGGTAGTTGCCGACCACGTTCTCGGCCATGATGGAGTTCCAGGCGGTCAGGGGGCGGGGATGAAAGCTCGGCGCCTCCGCTTCGCGGTCGGCGGCGTCCGCTGCCCAGGGCAGCGGCTTGGGGCGCTGCTGCTTCACCAGTACTCCTCGAAGTGGATCGTTCCCTTCAGCTTCTGGCTCGGCTGGTCGAGCGTGAAGCCTCGCTTCATCAAAATCTCGCAGACGCCGAGCGTTTTGGGGAACATGGCCGCTCCGGTCGCCTTGTCGACTTCGGGGACGCCGATCATCTTCGGGTTGCCGCACA
>JAYSSW010000196.1:0-2189 GCA_043720335.1 Planctomycetia bacterium | reverse complement strand
CCGCCGCCTCAGACGGCAGCGGGCTTGTCCACGTCGATGAATCGTCTCTGTGTCTCCGTGTCTCTCTGCTACGGGTTGTACGGCGTGGCGGGGGCGTTGGGCATCGTGATGATGCGCGGGGCTTGGCCGTTGGGCTGCGGCGCGGGGGACTGCTGCTGGACGCCGGAGATCGGGCCGGGGGGCTGCGTCACGATGCCGCCCTGGGGGACGACGATGGAGCCTTCGTGGAAGTTGGTCGAGCCGACGATTCCGCCGCCGCCGTTGGCGCACTCGCACTCGCCGCCGCCATGGCCGCCGCCGACGTAGCCGCCGCCGCCCACGTAGCCGGAGACCGGGGCGCCCGACATGACGGGGGCGCCGCCGCCGCCGAACCAGGCGCAGCGTCCGCCGCGGTTGAAGAGGCCGCCGCCGGCCCCGCTGTCGGAGCACCAGGAGCTGCACCCTGCGGAGACCAGGAGCGTGCCGGCCAGGGCCAGCGAAGCCAAGCGCGCGCGAAGCATGACAAACCTCTTCTTTTCGATGTTCCGAACGAGGACGGTGAACCGTGGAGACGAAGGCAGCAGGCCTCGCCCGCCAGGATCCCGCTCCTGCGTCAAGGATGCGCCACGCCGCCATCTTGAGCAAATCGGCGCGGCGATTTCCGCCGGGGTTTGCCGCGTGCCGGTGCATCCGGCACAGGTGGTGACGTTCCTGCGCATTGCGCCGTCCGCGCCGTCTGCTGCCGCTTCGTGAACATTCGACAAAGGTTGCCTATTCGGGCGGAGAGAGGGAAACGCGCCAAGCCCCACCATGAGCAACGCGATTGGTGGGGGTGACCCCCAGGAATCGCTTCGCTCATCCTGGGGCTTGGGGTCAATACCGCGCCGCTTCGCCGGCGGCCATCGTGCCGCCGGTGAGCTTGGCGACGTCGGCGGCGGCGCCGTTGGTCATCATCTTCAGCTCGCTGTTGAGGGCGATGAACTGCCAGCCCTCGGCCATGCGGGCGTTGGCGTCGGCGGCGCTGAAGGTGTGCAGGCCGGGGGCGACGCCGTGTTTCTTGCAGGTGGCCAGGATGTGGTCCATCGCCTGCTTGGTCGCTTCGGCGGTCGGGGGCTTGCCGTCCTTGCTGCGCATGCTGGCGGCGAGGTCGTTGGGGCCGACGAAGATGGCGTCGATGCCGGGGACGGAGAAGATCTTGTCGGCGTCCTCGACCGCCTGGATGTGCTCGCACTGCAGGACGATGAGGATCTCGTCGTCGGCCTTGGCGAAGTAGTCGCTGGCGGTGGCGCCGAAGTTGAGGGAGTGGACCGCCCCGCCGACGCTGCGGTTGCCCCGGGGCGGGTAGAGGCAGGCGGCGACGGCGTCCTCGGCTTCCTGGCGGGTGTTGACCATCGGCACGACGACGCCGTGGGCGCCGTTGTCGAGGACGCGCTTGATGTGGTCGTGGCGGTTGGCGGGGACGCGCGCCAGAGCGGTGCAGCCGGCGTCGGCGATGGAGGCGAACATGTGGGTGGCCGTTTCCCAGTCGACGAGGCTGTGCTCGATGTCGACGGTGAGCCAGTGGAAGCCGGAGCGCGCCATGAAGCGGGAGGCGGTGATGCTGCCGAGGGACAGCCAGGTGCCGACGGAGGGCTGGCCGGCCTTGAGCGCACGTTTGACAGGATTCGGACGCATCCGTTTCTCGCTTCTGGAGGAGGGAGGGAGAGGAAGATCAAGCCCGCCGCCGAAGGGCGCCGCGGGGGCTCGGTGAAATCGCAAATGGGCGCCCGTCGCCGCCGGGCGTATTATACAAACAGCAGCCTGGCACGGGGCTGGACCTCGACGGCGCCCTCCAGGGACTCACGCATGGCCGACGACCTCGAAACGCGCGACCGCCAGGTGCAGCAACTCCGCGCCCGGCTCGACCCGCTCTATGAACAAGTCCGCCGCGTCATCGTCGGGCAGCGTGAACTCATCGACCGCCTCGTCCTCGGTCTGCTCACCGGCGGCAACCTACTCATCGAAGGCGTCGCCGGCCTCGCCAAGACCCTCGCCGTCCGCACGCTCGCCCAGGGGCTGCACCTGTCCTTCCAACGCATCCAGTTCACCCCCGACCTGCTCCCCGCCGACGTGGTCGGCACGCAGATCTACGACCAGTCCACCGGTCAGTTCATGGTGAAGAAGGGGCCGATCTTCGCAAACATCATCCTCGCCGACGAGATCAACCGCGC
>JAYSSW010000195.1:0-9922 GCA_043720335.1 Planctomycetia bacterium | reverse complement strand
GCCGACCCGCTTGCACCCGCCCAGGAAGAGCGACTCGAGCTCCTTGCAGTTCATGAAGGGCGCCAGACCCTCGTCACCAACTTCCGTTTCGCGAAGATCTAGGAATGTGAGCCGTTTGCTGGTCCTGAAGACATGCAGATCGGCATCGCTGACCTGGACGCCTCCCAACCTCAGGCTCTTCAAGCGGGAGTAGTCCTTGATGCACGCCAGGCCGGCGCTGGTGACCGCCGTGCCGCTCAAGTCGAGATGGGTCAATTTCGTGCAGTTCTTGAAGAAACGGAAGCCCTTGTCGGTCACTTTCGAGTCCGCCAGCATGAGCTGCGTCAGATTGGTGCAGCCCTCGAAGGGTTCGAGCATCGCGTCGGTCAATTTCTTCCTGGCGATCTCGGGAAACTGGAAGTAGGAAAGGCGAAACGGCTCCTGCGGCAGCTCCTTGTCGTTCTTGATCTCGCGGAAAAAATCGCCGTCCACAACGACCGAGCCGCCGAGTTTCAGCACGTGCAGCGCCGCGGCGAGGTCGGGGTCGCCGGGCGCTGCGGGCGGGTCGCCGTCCCATCGAACGACGCATATGGGCAGCGCTTTGCGGAACTCGGCGATCTTGGCGGCAGTGACCTTGGTTTTCTTGAGTTTCAGTTCACGGAGCTGTTTGCACTGCATGAGGTAGCCCAGCCCCTTGTCCCCGATGGCCGTGTCGGACAGCAGGAGTTGATCGAGGGCCGGGCACTTGTCCAAGGGGGCCAGGCCTTCGTCGGTGATCTGGGTCCGGTCGAGGAAGAGCGCGGACAAGTGGGCGACGCCCGCGTTCCCCACGGACGTGCCTTCCAGGTACGCCGTGCGCAGGCCGGCGCAGCTTTTGAGGAACAACAGACCGTCGTTGGAAACCTTCGTGTTGGCCAGAAGGACATGGGCCAGGCTCGTGCTGTCCTTGAAGCACGCAAGGCCGTTGTCGCCGACCCCCGTGTCCGCCAGGTCGAGATGATCCAGTTCCCGACATCCCCGGAAGTAGACCAGTCCATCGTCGCCCACCTTCGTGTTGTTCAAAGTCAGGTTGCCCAGCTTCTTGGCGCCCTGGAAGTTCGCCATTCCCTTGCTGGTAACGTTGGTGTCGGCCAGGTTCAGCTCGCGCAGGTCGAGGCAGTTCGCGAAGCCGGCCAACGCGTCGTCCGAGACCTTGGTGCTTTGCAGCCTGAGGTCCTGCAGTGTCGTCAGGCCGCTGAAGTGGCGCAGTCCTCCGTCGCCCGTGTCGGTGCTGTAGAGCGAGAGATGCGTCAGGCCGCGGCAGTTCTTGAAATGGCGCAAGCCATCGTCGGTCACGGCGGCGCCGCTCAGGTCGAGCCGGGTGAGTCCCTTGCATTCCCCGAACGGCTTCAGCCAGTCGTTGGTCACCACTTTCTGGTCGGGAAACTTGAACGACGACAGCGTGAAAGGCTCCTTCGGCAGCTTGTCTGTGTCGTCGATCTCGCGGTCGAACGCGCCGTTGATCCACACCGACCCCTTCTTCGCCAGAACATGCAGCGCTGCGGCTAGGTCGGCGTCGGCGGGGGCTGCATCGCCGTCCCAGGACACAGCGCACTTGGGCAGCGCCTTGCGGAACGCGGCGACGTCGGCGGCGACGACCGCCGTCCGGAGGAGCGACATCTGTTTCAGTTTCGCGCACCCCAGGAGGTGCTTCAGCCCCAGACCGCTGACGCCGGTGCGGTCGAAATGAATCTCTCTCAACTCCTTCATGTCCTTGAGGTGCCTCAGACCCTCGTCGCTCACTTTCGTGCGAGTCAGGGTCAGGAACTGAAGGCTCCTGCAGTTGCGGAAGTACCCCAAACCCTTGTCGCCGATGTTGATGGAACCGAGAGCGAGGTGCAAGAGCTTCGTGCAGTCTGCGAAGGCTGCAAGTCCCTCGTCGTCCACATTCAAGCTGTGCAGTCGTAGCTTCGCCAGATTCCTGCTGTTCTTGAAATGGCTCAAGCCTTTCGCGGTGACATGGGCTCCTTCAAGCTCGAGCCGTGTCAGGTTCCTGCAGTTCTCGAAGACGGCCAGTCCGATGTCGGTTCCTCGCTTATTCCCAGTCAGCATGGCCGCGGTCAACTGGAAGGGGGCTTTCGGCAGTTCGCCCACCGTCGGAATGTCGTGGTCTACGCCGTTGACTTGCACGCTCCCGCCGGCGGTCAGCACGTACTCCGCCGCCTTGCGGTCCACGTCGCTTGGAGGCGGCTTCGTCAACGTCACCTTCACGATGGTCGTGCCGCCCCGTTTCAGCTCGAATGGCTCGGCGATCTTCAGGCTGATCCCGTCCTTCTCCTCCACGTGGATCATGCCCTTGCCTGCGGTGAGGGTAAAGGAGCGTTCCTTGGTCTTCTCCTTGATCTTCACTCCATTGTTCTCGATCGTGACTTCGACGTCGGCGCCGTCCGCGATCTCGACGACCAGCACGCCTTCGTTCGTGGCGTAGCGGAGGATGCTGCCGCCGAAGAAGTAGAGGAGCGGCCCCAGCAGCAGACAGACAGCCGCCAGCACGGCGAGGCGCCGACGAGGGCGCCGGGCGGGGAAGGCTTTGGTCAGGATGGGCGTGACTACTACCGGCTCAGTCGGCGCGAACGCGGACAGTGCCGGTACGGTCGAAGGGTGTTTGGCCACCAGCAATTCGCGGGAAGAGTTCACCAGCTCCTTCTCCCAGCGGGCGAGCACGCGGACTACAGCTTCAGCACTCTCGGGGCGCAAAGCGGGGTCTTTCGCGAGAAGCTTCATGGTGAAATCCGCAAGGGGCTGGGGGCAGTCCGAGTTGAAGACGCGGGGCGAAAGGGGCGTGTCGGCCGCCAGACTGGCGAGGACAGCCAGCGCGTCCGGTCCCGCGAAAGGCGCCTTGCCCGCCAGCAACTGGTAGAGAACGCAGCCGAGGCTGAACAGGTCGGCGCGGGGGTCGGCGGGCGCGCCGCGAGCCTGCTCCGGGGCCATGTAGCCGGGCGAACCGACGCCGAACCGGCTGGCGGTCAGGCGCGCCTCGCCGCGGCCGGCGCAGGCGAGGCCGAAATCGAGGATCTTCACGCGGCGGCGCTCGCCTTCGAGCCACAGGTTCGCCGGCTTGATGTCGCGGTGGACCAGCCCGGCGGCGTGGGCGGCGCGCAGACCCTCGGCGGCTTCCCGCGCGATGCGCAGCGATTCCACGACCGGCATCGGCTTGCCTTCGCGGCGTTTCCTCAGGTGCGACTCCAGCGATTCCCCTTGCAGCAGAGGCATGACCATGAAAGGCAGGCCGTCCGCCTCGCCCACCAGGTAGATGGGCACGACATGGTCGTGCTGCAGCTTCGACGCCGCGCGCGCTTCGCGAAGGAATCGCTCCTTGGCGACCTTGTCGCTGGCGTACTGCGGCAGCATCATCTTGACCGCCACCTCGCGGCCGAGCTGGCGGTCCCGAGCCCGGTAGACGATTCCCATGCCCCCCTTGCCCAGCTCCGCGACAAGGTCGTAGCCGGGCACGTCGCCGGGGCCGCGGCGCAGCGCCGGCAGCACGGCGAGCAGCCGCTCGCGCAGCGTGGGGAAGCGGTCGAGGAATTCCGCGACCGGAACCCGCCCCGTGCAGTCCTGCCGGACGCGGTACTCGAGCGCGACTAGATCGACGACCGTTTCAGGGCAGCCCGTCAGCGTCGGATGCTGCGACAGGCACTCCTCCACGCGGGTCGCCTCCCCCGCGCGCAGCCGGTACTCCAATTCCAGGCCGACCAGTTCTCGCAGAAGGGAGAGGTCCGCCGGAGCCTGGCGCTTCTGCAGGTAGCAGGCCACCGGCAGGATGCGGCCTTCACGGCACTCCTTTTCGTAGGCGTCGGCTAGTTCGTCGAAACGCAGCAGGGGAACCATGACCGATCCTCGACGTGACAGCGAGCTTCCCATGCAGATGCGGATTCCCGCGCCCAGCCCGTCAAGCCTCCTCGGAAATCATTCCGCCCAGAAGCTCGCGGGCGCGTCGGCGGACTCGCTCCACGGTGGCGATCGAGGTGCCCAGCTCCTTCGCGATCTCCTCGTGCGTCTTGCCCGCGAGGATCCCGCGGAGCATCTCCTGGTGCTTCTCCGGGAACTGGTCGATAAGCCCCTGGCTCAGCTCCTCGGCGCCCAGCACCTCCTCCGCGCTCGGCTCGCGGTCGAAAGCCGCCGCGTCCTCCGCCAGCGCGATTTCGCGGTCCAGGCTGCGTTTCCCCGCCCCGTTTCGTTCGGCGTGCCGACAGATGCGGCGCCGGGCGATCTTCGCCAGCATTCCCCACAGCGAATCCCAGTCGACCAGTTCGATCCTGCCGTCGTCCACGCGGCGAAAGAAGGTCGCGAACGCCGACTGGGTCACGTCGTCCACCTCGATACGCCGGCCCAGCTTCCTGCTGATGCGATCCGCCGCCATGAACGCGAGCCGGCTCTCGAAGCGTTTCACGATCAGTTCCGCGATCTGGTCCGTGTCCCCCTTCTGAAGACCACTCAGCAGCCGATCGAACGAGGGGCTGTCCGCCATGCAATTCTCCCGTACGCCGCGGCGGCTCTCCGGGACCAAATCCCGGTAGGGCACCGCCCAAGGAATTGTATTTCCAGCACGGGGGACTTCCACGCAACCAGAATCTCGACTCTCTCCGCGCCTTGCTTGTAATGACACGCTGCTTCAAGACACGGCGGGCGAAATGACGCAGCGCTGGTTCATTCGCTCCGCACGCAGGGAAATGCGGAAAGGCGGCGGCGACCCATCAACGGAAACGGGGATTTTTCGCGAAGGATTGAAACGACGAAACCAAGACGAAATGCCAGAAGGCTGTCCACAAAGGGATGGAATCGTTGAGGCCGCACCGGTCCGTGTCATTTCGTTTCGGGCTTCCGCAGCGAAGCCAGCACCTCGCGGTAATCCGGCCTTTCCCGAAGCGCCTTGAGTTTTTCATGGGACTCGAGCTTCGCTGCGTCGCGGAAGCCGGCGTCGACCGCCTTGCGCAGCAGGCCAACGGCTTGCGACGCGCAGGCTTCCTTCAGCCTGCCGTCGGTGGCCAGGCTGCTGGCGTCGGCGTAGACGCAGGCGAAGTCGAACCAATGCTCCGCCTTGTCGCAGAACCCGTGCACGACCTGGTCGAGTTCAGCGACCGCCTCGGTGACCTGGCCCGCCTTCAGCCGGCAGTTCGCGCGCCCCTGGTAGCTGGAGCGAAGGGCGCTGAGCACGTTCGCGAATTTCCGGTTCGACTCCGCGAGTTCGCCCAAGGCGAAAATCGCTTCCTCGTGAAAGCCCAGTCCTTCGATCGCCTCGCCGGAACTGAGTGCTGCTTTGCCTAAAGCATTGCAGGCACGAGCGAAGTCCACATGAGTATCGACGACTGGTGGGGACCGCTTCATGAAGGCCTGGCAAGTCGCCCTTGCCTCCACCAGCAGGGGGTGTGCGGCAGCGTGGTCGCCGGACTTCACGAGCACGCCGCCCAGGCTCGTCTTCGCCGACGCGAGGAAGCGATGGTTGTCGATAAGCGCGGGATGCTGGTCGACGAGCTGCTGCAGGATCGCCATCGCGTCGCGATAGTGCTGCTCCGCTTCCGCGGGCCGCTTCCGGCTGTCGTTCAACGCGCCGAGCGCGAGGTGGCTGAGCGACAGCTCCGTGCGGTAGGCGACCACGTTGCCATTGGACTCGACCAGCTGCTTGCGAATGGAATGGGACTTCTGGAACTCCCTCTCCGCTTCCTCGTACTTCGTGCAAGTCCGGTAGAACCCTCCCATCGAATCGAGGGTGCGCGCCAGCTCCTGCCGGTAGCTGGGCACGTTCGGTGACTTCTTGACAAGCTCCTCACGGTACTTCAGGCTGTCGCGGAACTGTTCCTCCGCTCGCGCCGTCAGGCTCTGCTTCTCGAAGAACATGCCGAAGTTGTTGTGCGCCAGAGCCAGGCCGCGCAGGTGGTCCGGTTCGGAAGGAAACCTCTTGCTCAGGGCGGCGTACCGGCCGATCGCGCGCTGGTAGAGATCCTTCGCTTCCTCGGGCTTTCCCTGGTCCAGCCGCACGACCGCCAGCGAGGACTGACTGGCGGCCAGCTCGGAGGAAAACCGTGCGTCCTCCGGAGACTGCCTGGCAAGGACGCCGAGACGCTGCACGGCGAAAACCAGGCATTTCTCCGCTTCCTCGCGACGGTTTGCCGCCAGGTGGAGCAGCGCGAGATTCCGGTTGCTCGCGGCCAACTCGTACATGTAGCCGGCGTTGTTGGGGAATGCGTTGGCGAGACTGAAGCGAAGCTTGTGGCATTCTTCGCAGAGTTGCAGTTCCTCCTTGGACCGGCCGAGCTTAGACATGATCGCCGAAAGGTTGTTGTAGGCCCAGGCCAGCTCCCAGTGGTATTCCTGCACGTTGGGGGGGCCTTCAGCTGTCTTCTTGCGAATCTCCAGCGACCGGCGCGCCGCCGCTTCCGCTTCCGGGAGGTTGCCGAGCATGTCGTGGGCTATGCCGACGCCGCTGTAGGCGGCGGCGAGGTGGCGGCGGTACATGAGGTTGTCCTGGTAGTCGGCGGCCAGCGACTCCCACTGTCTGGTGCTGGCGTTCCACGCTTGGAACGCTTGCTCGAAGCGTCCGAAGCGGTACTCGATGTCTCCGAGGCGCGCTGCCGCCCGCGCGACGCGCTCGCGCGACTTCTCGTCCGTGCCGGACTCCTCCGCGAGCTGGCGGTACGCGGGCAGGACCGATTCGAGGAATTTCCGCTGCTCCGCCGTCAATGCGGGCTGGGTCGCCAGCGCGTCGCCTGTGATCGAGCTGGTGGTGACGTCCAACGCGTCCAGGGCACTTTCGAGCGCGCGTCTGGCGTCGTTCCGCGCTTGCTCCGCGCTCAATCGCTGCTCCTTCTCGCTTGCACGGGCCTTGGTCTCGCCGTCGGCCCGCTTCGATTCCGCGTCGCGCGCCTCCGCCGCCTGGTAGAAGCCGACCGTCGTCCCGGCGACGCCCGCCGCCAGCACCGCCAGCAGCAGGCCGGCCGCGACCAGGACCATCCGGCGGCGCCGGCGCTCCCCCTCGGCCTTCGCCTCAGCCGCGGCGCGGTCCCGCTCCGCCGCGCGCAGCCTCGCTTCGACGTTCGCCTGGAATTGTGCCACGCGTTCGGCGACGACGGACGCGCTGGCGGGCCGGTCCTCCGGCGCGTTCGCCAGGCACTGGATCGCCAGCCCGGCCAGCTCCGGGTCGGCACCGCATTCTTTCAGCCGCTGAACCGCCGCTTCAAGCTGCCTGGCCCGCGACGCTTCGCTCCAGTCCATCCAGTCCATGACCGGTGGATAACGCGTGAGAATTTCGCATAGGATCGCCCCAAGCGAGAAAACGTCGGACGCCTTTCCCACCCGCGACAACTCGCCGCGAGCCTGCTCTGGCGCCATGTACGCCGGGGTCCCCAGGGCGCATCCTTCCCTGGTCTGGCGCGACAGCGTCGACGCCGTGCCCACGTTTTCGGCGTCGGCTTCCGCGCCGGGACGGCGCAGATCCTTCGCCAAACCCCAGTCCATCACCTGCACTTCGCCGAACGACCCCACCATGACGTTCTGCGGCTTCAAGTCGCGATGGACGACCTCCTGCCCGTGGGCGTAGGCCACGGTCTGGCAGATTTTCTCGAAGACCCAGAGGGCCCACTGGCGTTCGCTGACGGAGCCGCTCTTGTCACAGAGAAGCTGCGACAAGGTTCCCCCCTCGATCAGCTTCATCACGAGGTAGGGCCGGCCGTCAATCAAGGTGCCGCAGCGATGGACGGGCGGGACCCCGGGATGCTGCAGGCAGCCAGTGATGCGGGTTTCATCGAGGAATCGCTCGATAGCCTCGGCGGCGTCGTACTTAGGCGGAAGCATCAGCTTCACGGCGACGGGCCGGCCGAACTCGACGTCGATGGCCCGGTAGACCACCCCCATGCCGCCGCGGCCCACCTCCTCGCGCAGTTCGTAGCCGGGCACTTCCGCCAGTACGCGGCGTAGCGGCGGAAGCACGGCAAGCAGCCGGTCGCGCAGCTCCGGAAACCGCTCCAGGAACTCCGCGACTGCGACCCGCTCTGCACGGTCTTGGCGAACGCGGTACTCCAGGGCGATCAGGTCAACGATCGTCTCGGCGCGATCCGACAGGCTCGGGTGCTGCGACAGGTATTGCTCCACGCGTCTCTGCTCGCTGGCGCGCAGGCGATACTCCAGGTCGAGCTTCACCAGTTCCGTCAGCAGGGAGCAGCGGTCTTTCACGTCGACCCGCTTCAGGTACGCTTCCATTTCCGGCGGGGTCCCGGCGCGACACTCCTCTTCGAAAGCGTCGGCCAGGGCGTCGATTTGCTCCGCGATGGGTTCCAGCATGTTCTGTGCTCTCCGTCGTGGCGGTCTTCGTATTGGATGCGGATTTCCGCCGCGAACCCGTCAAGCATTCTCGGATTTTCGCAATTCCTTCCGCCATGGCGACCATGGACGCGGTGGTGCGGACCGCTGCAATGATTGTCGCACCAAGGCATGGCTGGTCAAGCACTCGCCGAATCGTGACGAGCACGATCTTGCCCACCGTGCTGAGCAATGGGCGTTCGATCGTGATGGTGCGGTAGCCGAAGTCGGTGTCCTTGAAGACGCATCTGACGGGCACGCCGCCCTGGTCGACCTTGCGAAAGCGACTGTGAAGGTTGGCGATCGCGGCAATCTGCTCGTCGCCCAGTTCCCGGCGCTTGTGGCCCTGGGTCCTGATGGTCCTTCGCCAGAAGCCACTGGCTTCGGTCTGGAACTGTTCACTTTCGCCATTCATGCTGGCGGCGGGCGTGGAACCAGCCAGGGATGTTGGCGGACGCGGCCCGTTGTTCCGTCGTTCCTTGCGTTGCTATTCAGCCTTCTTCGAGGGAGACACGCGTACCACGGTCCCGGTGTTGTGCAGCACGAGCGTACGATCGGGGCTGACCCAGGACGAGCCGATGGCTTCGGCGGCCGTCCGAAACGACGCCAAAAGTTGGTTCTTGGGCAGGTAGATCGAAGGCTCGGCCGGCAACGTTACAGCGTTGACGGAGTTGCCCGTGCTCACCAGCATCGTGCGCTGGTCGTCGAGCATGTGAACGGATTTGGTGAAGTGCCGCAAGGAGCTGACCGTCAGGAGGCGGGGCTCCGGGCGTTTCTTGCCGCTGAAGTCAAGGATGCAGGAGCCGTATGCGGGGTACGAGGCGCTGAGGGAAGTCACCTCCAGGCCGGCGAGAACGACCAGCCCGTCGTTGTTGGCGGCGATGTCGTTGTGGCCGGCGAGGTAGTCGTGCTTTACGGTGCGCAGCAGCTTGAACAAGGCGGCGTCGACCACGTTGACCTGGTTCTCGCCGCCGCAGATGTAGATCTTCGCGCCGTCGGGAGAGACGCAGAACGCGGTCGCCCTGGCTTCGCTGAAGTCGAGCTGCTTGTCGAGGGCGCCCTTGTCGACGTCGATGCGCAGCAGCCGGTGCTTCTCGGAATCGAGCGCGTAGATCCAGCGTCCGTCCGAGGAGAGGGTCAGCCGCTTGGCGGTGCCCGGGACCGCGATGCGGCGGGTCGGCGGCGCCAGCGCGCCCGGTTCGGCGGGGAGCTTGGCATCGTCGTAGACGTCGATCTCGCCGCTGCGGCTGGTCAGGTAGAGCCGCCCCTGGCGGTCGACGCACATGCCGTGGGCCTTGCCCGGCAGCGCCTGGTGGGCTCCGCGCTGCTGGCCGTTGAGGACGTCCCAGCAACTGATCGACAGATCGTCCAGGACCGTCCATAGCGTCTTGCAGTCCGGCGCGAACGCCGCCAGCACGACCTGGCTGAACCGGCGCTTCTGCAACTTCAGCTCGAAGTGAGCCTTGCCCTCCATAGGCGGGAAAGGGTCCTCGAAGGGGAGCTTGTCCATGTCCTGTAGGAGCTCGCTGCCGTCCAGCACCTTCAAGGTGATCGGCCGCGGTCGCGAGAAGTTGGTGTTCCGGTACGGAGCCTCGATGACGGTCCGCCC
>JAYSSW010000194.1:0-4752 GCA_043720335.1 Planctomycetia bacterium | reverse complement strand
CTTAGAGGCTATCCGAAAAGTGGCCTTGTTGCAATGCGATGACCTGGCGCATGATAGGTCGAACCGCAACAAGGGAGTGTGCAAAATGCCAGATGTCGCACGGAAAGAGTACCCGACCGATCTGACCGACGGGCAATGGCAGCGTCTCGAACCGCTGATCCCTCCGGCCAAGCACGGGGGAAGGCCGCGCATCGTTGACATGCGCGAAGTCGTCAACACCATCCTGTATCTCAACCGAAGCGGTTGCCAGTGGGACATGCTGCCGCACGACCTTCTGCCAAAAAGCACGGTGTACGAGTACTTCGCCGCCTGGCGCGATGACGGGACTTGGCAGAGGATCATGGACGCGCTCCGCGAGCAGGTGCGGACGGAAGCGGGCCGGGAGGCGTCGCCCAGCGCGGCGAGCATCGACAGCCAGACGGTCAAGACCACGGAGGTCGGCGGCGAGCACGGCTACGACGGAGGCAAGAAGATCAACGGCCGGAAGCGGCACATCGTCGTGGACACGCTGGGTTTGCTGCTGGCGGTGCTGGTGACCAGCGCTGCGGTCGACGACGGCAACGCGGCTCCCGAGGTGATGGGCAGGATGAGCGAGTCCGCCTTCCATCGCCTGAGCAAGGTCTGGGGCGACAGCAAGTACCACAATCATGCGTTCCGGAAATGGCTCGCGGAGAACCGGCCCGGCGTGGACCTGGAGGTGAAGAAGCGCGAGCCGGGCACGGTCGGATTCACCGTGCTGCCGAAACGCTGGGTGGTGGAAAGGACGCATGCCTGGCACGGAAGGTATCGCCGCAATAGCAAGGACTACGAACGGCGAACCGATTCAAGCGAATGCATGCTCCGCATCAGTTCCTTGCACACCATGCTGAAAAGACTGTCCCCTGCCGAAACCAAGCCCAGCTTCGCCTATCGCCAAGCAGCCTGAAATCGCGGTTTTTCCAAGGCTTCTTTTCGGATAGCCTCTTAGAATAAAGCTCAGCAGTTCCCCGAACGGCGGCGCACGCGCTCCGCCCCTCGCGTTCAGGGAGGGTTGGCCGAGTGGTTTAAGGCAGAAGTCTTGAAAACTTCCGTGGGGGCAACCTCACCGTGGGTTCGAATCCCACACCCTCCGTTTCCCTTCTCCCAGCAGTCCAACCATCGGGAAGGAGCGACGCCATGACCGCGACGCCGGCCCCACGATCCTCGCTCGCTCCGTGGGCGTGCTGGCTGAGCGGAGCGGCGTCGCTGCTCGCGCTCACGAGTTGTGGGCTGCGCTGGAACGTGCTGCTGCTCGCTTGCGTCGCGCTGGCGGTCGTCGCCGTCGGTTTGGCGCTCGTTGCTTGGCGGCGAGCCGCCTCACCGACATGGCAGCTTTTTTCCGTCGGCGCGGCGCCATTGCTGTGCATGATGGTTATTCCTGCCAGCGAGGACTTCGCGGAAACCAGTTTGAGGACACAAACAAAAAACTCCGCCAAAATCATCGGGTTGGCGGTTTATGGCCATCAGGACCAGCAACGAGCATTGCCTCCTGCGTCTATCAGGGATGAACAGGGCAAGCCACTCTACAGTTGGCGCTTAAAGATCATGCCGTTTTTGGAGAGTTCGTTGGTTTACCAGAAGTTCCACAAGAACGAGCCTTGGGACAGCCCGGCGAATCTCCCCTTTCTGCATCAGATGTCGTTCGCTTACTACACGACGATACCAATAAACTACGCGACCCCCTTAACCGGCGAACACACGGAAACGCCGTGGCAGGTCTTCGTCGGGCCGGGGACGGCGTTCGATCCGGAGAAAAAGATCAGCTTGAAAAACGACTTCCCCGACGGCTTGGCGCACACGCTACTGTTCGTCGAGGCGGCGGATTTGGTGCCATGGACGAAGCCGCAGGACCTGCCGTACCAAGCCGACGCGCCGCTGCCGAAGCTGGGCCGGGTGTACGCCAAGCGCGAGCCGCTGCCGTGGTCAGGGCCGCATCAGCCGACGGGCTTCTTCGCTGCGATGGCTGACGGCAGCGTGCGATATGTGAACGCGAAGGTGAGCGAAAAGGTGCTGCGCCGCGTCATCGTCCGCAACGACGGCAAGCCGGTCGCGGACGACTGGCATCAGTGACGCGCCGCGTCGCCGATGCCACGGGCGAGCCGTGCGGCGTGAGGGGCCGGGTTATGGACGCCGTCCCTGTACCCGGCCCCTCACGGGGCACGGCTCGCCGTTGGCTCGCTGCGGCGAACCGCGCCGCGCCTACGCTCCCATCGCCCACAGCAGCAGCGCCTTCTGGGCGTGCATGCGGTTGCCGGCCTGGGGGAAGGCGGCGGACTGCGGGCCGTCGAGCACCTCGTCGGTGATCTCCTCGCCGCGGTGGGCCGGCAGGCAGTGCAGCACCTTCGCGTGCTCCGGGGCGCGCTTCAGCAGCTCGGCGTTCACCTGGAAGGCGGCGAAGTCCTGGCGGCGCTGCTCGGCCTCCCCCTCCTGGCCCATGCTCGACCACACGTCGGTGTAGATCACGTCGGCCTCGGCCACCGCGCGGGCCGGGTCGTGCTCCTCGCTGAAGTTGCCGTCCACCTGGCTGCGGTACACGTCGAGGAACGGCTGGTCGAAGCCGTAGCCCCGCGGCGCGGACAGCACGAAGCGGACGCCGATCTTGCCGCAGGCGATGGCGAGCGAGCGGGCGACGTTGTTGCCGTCGCCGACGAAGACGAGCGTCTTGCGGTCGAGGTCGCCGCACGCCTCGCGCATGGTGAGCAGGTCGCCGAGCGCCTGGCAGGGGTGGTAGTAGTCGGACAGGCCGTTGATGACCGGCACCTTCGACCACTGGGCGAAGTCGGTCACGGTCTGGTGCTGGTAGGTCCGCAGCACCACGGCGTCGACCATCTCGGTCAGCGTCCGGGCCACGTCGGGCAGGCTTTCGCGCCCCTTCAGGCCCGCCTCCTCGGCCGACAGGAAAACCGCCCCGCCGCCGACCTGCATCATGGCCGCCTGGAAGCTGACGCGGGTGCGCAGCGACGGCTTCTCGAAGATCATGCCGAGGACGCGCCCTTGAAGGGTTGGCTTGTTCCTGCCTTTGAGGTGCGCCTTCTTGAGCTTGGCGGCGTCCTTGAGCAGCTGGAGGATGTCGCCGCCGTCCCAATCGAGCAGGTCGAGGAAGTGTCGCATGGGGATGATTCCGAAAGCCGCCTGCGGCGGGGATGATTGTGAATTCGTCTTTCACTGAAGGGAGCACCGACCTCACTAACCCTGAGCGCGAGCGAGGGGATCGCAGCGAACCGGGTTGGCGAAAATTATCTCTCCGCGAGTCGTCCAGCGATCCCCTCGCTTGCGCTCAGGGTTAGTTGGGGGTCAACTCCCCGCTGCCGCGAGCAGGACTTCGTCGAGGATGTCGCAGCCGGCGTGCAGGTCGGCGTCGGGGAGGTTGAGGGCGGGGAGCAGCCGCAGCACGTTGCCGTGCGTGCAGTTGACGAGGAGCTGGCGTTTCAGGCACTGGTCGACGACACCCGCGCCATCAATCGACAGCTCGACGCCGATCATGGTGCCGCGCACGCGGACGTCCTGGATGAGCGGGCAGCGCGTGCGCAGCTTCTCGAAGCGGTCGCGGAAGGCTTCGCCGACGTGGATCGCGCGCGGCAGCAGGTCGTCGGCTTCGATGGTTTCGACGGTGGCGAGGGCGGCTCGGCAGGCGATCGGGTTGCCGCCGAAGGTGGCCGCGTGCGTGCCGGGGACGAGCTTCGCGGCGAAGGGCCGCTTCGCCATCAGCCCGCCGCAAGCGACGCCGCCGGCGAGCGCTTTGGCGAGCGTGACCGCGTCGGGTTCGACGCCGAAGTTCTGGTAGGCGAACCACGTCCCGGTGCGGCCCATGCCGGTCTGCACCTCGTCGAACAGCAGCATCAGGCCGTGCTGGTCGCACAGCTCGCGCAGGCCCTGCAAGTAGCCGTTGGGGGGCAGGTTGATGCCCCCTTCGCCCTGAATCGGCTCCAGCATCACGGCGCACGTCTCGGCGTCGATCAGCTTCGCCACCGCGTCAAGGTCGCCGAACGGGGCGTACTGGAACCCGGCGAGCATCGGCTCGACGCCCTGGTGGTACTTCGGCTGGCCGGTGGCGCTGAGGGCGCCGAAGGTTCGGCCGTGGAAGCTGTTGAGCATCGTGATGATCTTGTAGCGTCCCTTCGGCTTGCCGTTGAGCCTCGCCAACTTGATCGCTGCCTCGTTCGCTTCGGTGCCGCTGTTGCAGAAGAAGCACTGGGCGTCGAGTGCGCTGCGGTCGACGAGCGCTTTGGCGAGCAGTCCCTGGGCTTCCATGTGCCAGGTGTTGGGGACGTGCAGCAGCAGGCCGGCCTGTTCGCGCAGGGCTGCGACGACGCGCGGCGGGCAGTGGCCGATCAGGTTGCAGCCCCAGCCGGGGAAGAAGTCGAGGTAGCGCACGCCCTCGGCGTCCCAGACGTGCGAGCCTTCGCCGCGCACGAGGCTGACCGGGTAGCGGCGGTAGTTGCCGATCACGTAGTGCTGGAAAAGCTCGATGGTTTCTTGGCTGGTCATAGGCCGTGGCCTGGGGGTTGAGGGAAAGGAATCGTTTAGCCGCGACGCGAAGCGGAGCGCGGGCGCCATGCGGAGAGGAGGTCGTTGGTCGTGGGTCGAGTCCGCGCTCCGCTGCGCGTCGCGGCTAAACGGGAACGGGCCGTCACAGCACCATCTCCGTGCCGACGCCGCTATCGGTGTAGATCTCCAGCAGCAGCGAGTGGCGCAGCCGGCCGTCGATGACGTGCGTCTTCTTGACGCCGGCGC
>JAYSSW010000193.1:0-4761 GCA_043720335.1 Planctomycetia bacterium | reverse complement strand
CAGATCGGCGCCAGCCGGGCCGCCGCCTTCGACCTCAACACGGCGTGCAGCGGCTTCATCTACGGCATCGCCGTCGGCAGCCAGTTCATCCAGGCCGGCACCAGCAAGCGCGTCCTCGTCGTCGCCAGCGAAGCCTTGTCGCGCTTCGTCAACTGGCACGACCGCAACACCTGCATCCTGTTCGGCGACGGGGCGGCTGCCGTCGTCCTCGAAGCGACTTCGCAGAACGCGGGCGTCCTCAGCACTGTTCTGGGCAGCAGGGGCGATGTGGAGAAGCTGCTGCTGATCGAAGCGGGGGGCTGCGCCATGCCTGCGTCGCAGCAGACTATCGACGAGCAGTCGCACCTGATCCGCATGCGGGGCAACGAAGTCTTCAAGATGGCCGTGCGCAGCATGGTGACGGCCGCCCAGGAAGCCCTCGACAAAGCCGGACTGTCGCTCAAGGACATCCGCGCAGTCATTCCCCACCAAGCCAACCAGCGCATCATCACCGCCATGCAGGAAGCCCTCGGCGTCGAGGACGAACGCATGTTCGTCAACGTCGAACGGCACGGCAACACCGGGGCGGCGTCCATCCCGATCGCGCTCGGCGAGTACCTCCAGCACAACCCCGCCGACACCGGCGACCACTTCCTCTTCGTCGCGTTCGGCGGCGGCCTGACCTGGGGCGCCGCGGTCCTCCGCTGGGCCGACCTCGCCGCCCTACGCCGGGAGCGACAGAGCGACATGCCCCACACCCTGAAGCTGGCGATGACCGGCTGAAGTGGATAGCGGCCCGACACAGAAAGCCCCGCGAGTTACGCGGGGCTTTCTGCTTGGATGGCGGGTTGCGACGTGCGATCATTTCGCATCGAACTGCCCTCGGACACGCCTCACCCCCGGCAAGCCGGGGGCGGTAGGGATCACTTCGCCGCTGCCTGGTCCAGCAGGTAGTTCTGGTCGAGTTCCCAGATCCCTTCGGCGGGCTGGCGCAGCGGCCGGCCGTGCTCGGCGCCGGGCGGGCGGCGGTCGCGCAGCACCAGGATCAGGTCCGACAGCGCGGCCGGGTTGGTGAAGACGTAGCTGTGGCTCTGGATGAACGAGGTCTTCACCTTGCACTCGATGAACTGCACGTTCGGCATGCGGGCCAGGTGCTTGCGTGCGACGGGGGCGATGTCGCGCGCCACCAGAGAGCCGAGCCGGTTGCGGCTCGCGAACAGAAGGTCCGCCGCCTCGATCGCCTTGTCCTGGTTCGACGCGTAGATCGTGGTGCGCTTCGCCGCCGACAGCATGTTCTCGGAAACGAACCGCTGGATGAAGACCTCCTCGTCGAGATCAGGGGCGGCCAGCACCAGGTTCTCCAGCTTCAGCGATTCGGTGGTGGATCGCCCCTGGGCCTGGATGCCGATGTGCAGCTCGCGCAGGGCGGAGATCGTCACGTCGCAGCCTCGGCTGTGGGCGATGATGTGCAGGCGTTCGACTTCCGGGCACGATGCGACCGCCTGCAGGAAGTGCTTGAGGTGGAAGACGGTGAACTCGCCCGATTCGCGGTCGTAGGCGTAGCCGCGCAGGCCGCCCATGCCGGCCGGCCAGCTGTAGGCGATGGGGACGCCGGTGCGTCCCATGAAATGCCAGACTTCCGCCGCCCGGAAAACGGAATCGTCGAACGTGTTGTTGTAGCCATGCACGAAAACGTAGACGTCCTTCTGCTGCGTATAGGAGAGTCGTTCGCGCAGCAGGGCGTGGAGGCGGCGCTGCTCCTCCCGCAAGTTGGCGACCATGTTCTGAATGGGCAGTTCGCCCGCTTTGCAGTTTTCGAGCAAGCCTGCGAGCGAGGTGAACCGGCCCTGCTCGCGGATCGCGGTCAGCTTCAGGCCGTAAGGCTGCTTGCGAAGGGCGCGGGTGCTGTCTTCGACGAGCTGCTTCCAGGAGGGCGCCGGGTCGAGCGAGACGCTCGCTTGGCCGAACGAAAGTGCCTTGGCCCTGCCGTGGCCGTAGTGCATGCTGGCGGAGTCGGCCTTGGCGACGGCGCGGTCGGTGGCGTAGACCACGTCGGCCTGGGGGTTCTGCCAACCGTCGGGAGTGTTCGCGAAGTAGTGTTTCGACTCTTCGCGCAGCAGGAGGTGCGGCGTGTCGACGAGGTAGGTGCCGCCCCCGCACCCGGCGACGCCGAGCAGCACGATCAAGCAACCAAGCCTCGTCCCGAAGTTCCGCATGGCGACCTCTTTGCCCGGCTTCCCGCAACCGACCTGCAATAGCGAGACAGCGGAAACGGGTCAAGGCGAGGAATGCCGTCGGCTCTAAAGATGAAGGGCTAGCGAAAACATGCTGGTACGTTCAATGGTTGCGTATGCGAAGCTCAAACTGGAAGTGCCATTCGGAGTGGAATCCATAAAAAACGAGGGACGATTCCGAGTCGATTCGGTGAAGACGCCTGCCTCCGCGTAAGCCTGCCAGGAGACTTCGATCCATGCGCTTCAGCCTGATCCCGCGCGAGATGCGCTTTTTCGACATGTTCGACGAGGCCGCCAACCGGCTGGTGGTGGCGTCGGACAAGTTCCTCCAGATGGTGACGGTCTTCGACAATCTCCATGAGCGGAGCGTCGATCTGAAGAACGAGGAGGACGCCTGCGACCAGATCGTCGAGAAGATCATCAAGGCGCTCGACCGCACCTTCATCACGCCGTTCGACCGCGAGGACATCCACGCGCTGGCGAGCAGCCTCGACGACGTCATGGACAACATGGAGGAGACCTCGCATCGGCTGGAGGTCTTCCGCATCGACCGGCCCACCCCCGAAGCGATCGAGCTTGCCCGCATCTTCAAGGACTGCTGCGGCCATCTGGAGCAGGCGATCAAGCTGCTGCGCCACCTGCGCCACGCCGACAAGATCCAGCACCACCTGCGCGAGATCGGCCGGCTGGAGAACGAAGCCGACCGACTCTACCGCCGGTCGGACGCCGAGCTGTTCGCCAACGCCGTCGCGTCCGCGACCCCCGTCGACATCCTCACGCTCATCAAGTGGCGCGAGCTGTACGGCTGGCTGGAGGAGTCGGTCGACGCCTGCAAGGACGTGTCGCAGGTGATCTCCGAGATCGTCATCAAGGGGACGTGAGGATGTTCGATTTCTTCCACACGGCGGTCGCGCACTGGGACACCAGCTACTTCTCCTCGCTCAGCCTCAGCGTCTGGCTGCTGATCCTGCTCGCCCTCGCCTTCGACTACCTCAACGGCATGCACGACGCGGCCAACTCCATCGCCACGGTCGTGTCCACGCGCGTCCTCACCCCCGGGGCGGCCGTCGCCTGGGCGGCGTTCTTCAACTTCATCGCCTTCCTCGTCTTCCCGCTCAAGGTGTCCGCGACCATCCAGGGGAGCATCGTCGACCAGGCGCTCATCACCGACCCCATCCTGTCGCAGCAGCTGATCGCCGCCACGCTCGTCGCCGCCTGCGGCTGGAACCTCATCACCTGGTGGCTGGGGCTTCCCACCAGCTCCTCGCACGCCCTGATCGGCGGCCTGGTCGGAGCGGCGGTCGCCATCACCGGCGACCTGAGCAGCCTGAAGTCCGAAGGCATCCTCTGGATCTGCGCGTTCATCGTGCTGGCGCCGATGATCGGACTGTTCTTCGGCTGCGCCATCGCCATCGCCGTGATGTGGATTTTCCACCGCTTCACGCCGCAGCGCGTCGACAAGATATTCCGCCGCGGGCAGCTCGTCTCGGCCGCGCTGTTCAGTCTGGGGCACGGGGGCAACGACGCCCAGAAGACGATGGGCATCATCTTCGTCCTGCTCATCGGCGCCAGCAAGGGGGCGACGCCCTTCGAAGCCCCCAAGCAGGTTCCGACCGAGGTCGTCCTCGCCTGCCATTTCGCGATGGGGGTCGGCACGCTGATGGGCGGCTGGCGCATCGTCAAAACGATGGGACAGCGCATCATGCGCCTGCGCCCCATCGACGGCTTCTGCGCCGAGACCGGCGCCGCCATCACGCTCGCCCTCGCCACGATCTTCAAAGGCATTCCGATCAGCACCACGCACACGATCACTGGCGCCATCGTCGGCGTCGGGGCGCTCAAACGCTTCTCGGCCGTGCGCTGGGGCGTTGCGGGCCGCGTCGTCTGGGCGTGGATCATCACCATCCCAGGCTCCGCGCTCATCGCGGCGCTCACCGTGCTCTGCATGAAGCTGTTCTGACGAGGCGCGGTTGTTTAGCCGCTCGCCTCAGGCGAGCGCGGGCACGATCGCGCGCCGATATGTCGAATCGTGGCGAGGCATTCGGTCCGCGCTCGCCGTAGGCGAGCGGCTAAACATTGCCCGTGCGGAACGGCGTGCCCGCCTGGAACTGCGCGAGCCGCTGCCGGTACTCGTCCTGGTCTTCCGGCCTTGCCAGCGCGATCACCTTCTCCGTCCCGCGCACCGCCTCGGCGAAATCACCCGACTCGGCGTACGCGCACGCCAGGGTGTCGAGGTAGCCGGCGTCTTCTCCCTTTGTCAACTCGCACGCCTTCGTCGCCAGCGCCACGTGTGAGCAGCTGAAAAGTTGGTGGAATGTTTGTACACAAGCGAGGGAGTTCGGCGTTTCTGGGGAAACTCGGTCCGGCAGGGGGTGATCCATGGCCAAGTCGAAGCGGGCGGCGTTGTCGCTGGAGAAGGAAGCGGAGGCCCAGGACCTTGCGCAGCGGATCCGCGAACTCGCGGCCGACGAGTTCCTGCAGATGGCTCGGCTGCTCGTCAGCAAGCCCGACCGCGAGATCTTCGGCGACACCGAGTTCGAGCTGCGCG
>JAYSSW010000192.1:0-2205 GCA_043720335.1 Planctomycetia bacterium | reverse complement strand
GGGCCGCGCATCCCCTCGATCATCTGATCGAGTTGCGCGCGGTCCTCCAGGGCGATCGCGGCATCGACGAGGAAGGGCACGTCAACTATCCTTTTAATCTGTTTGATGTCGGATTTGCGGACCAGTTCGAGGAACTGGACCGTCATCCGCCGGGCGCGCTGCCCGCCGCTGACGAGCGCGACGCTGGGCGAGGTCAGGCCGAAGCCGTTGGGCAGCGGCGAGACGATCGACTGGTTGGGGTTGTTGACGGTGCTGGAGGCGCTGGCTTCCTGGCTCATGTCGAGCAGCCAGTAGCTGCCGCGCACGCCCCAGTGGTTGGCGAAGGCGTAGCCGAGCGAGAGGCGCGGGGCGGCGACGACCTCGTTGCCGAACGTGTCCTCGGAGCGCTGCACGCCGACGGGGGTGTTCTTGACGCGGACCAGCGCCGCGTTGTTGTCGGGCAGCGGCACAAGGAAGTACGACCCGAACGAGCCGGTGAAGTGGCCGTGGTTCTTGTCGTGCTTCTTCAGGCAGCCCGGCGAATTGCAGAACGGTCCTTCGTCCTCGATGCTGTGCACCGGAGAGAGGATCGGTGCGCCGCTGTAGACCGGCGTCCCCTCGTCGACCGCGAGGATCGCGCGCTGCTTCGAGAAAAGGGCCTCCTGGGCCGGCGTCTCCCGCACGACCGGGGCGGCGGGGATCGTTTGGATCGGTGCTTGCATCGGCGGAGTGGCAGGTTGCGGGCGCACCGCCGACAGCGGCATGTAAGTCACCGGTCCCGGCGCGGGCATCCCTTGCGGCGGCCCCCACGGTTGCACCGGGAAGGCATTGCCAGGCGCCCGCATCGGCGGCAACTGCCCGTTCGCCGGCAGCATCCCTTGCGGGTACGCCTGCATCTGTCCCTGCGGGTACGCCTGCATCGGGTACGGGTACGCTTGCTGCGTCGGGTACGGGTAGGGCTGCGGTTGCGGGGAGTAGCCCGGCGGGTACTGGGCGAGCGCGGCCGAAGCCGCGAACCCGATCGCCAGGAACAGAAGCGCGAGACGAAAGCGTCGCATGCGGAACCTCCATGTTTCGCAGGGAGGGAAAGATTCAGCGGATCGTCGCGGAAAATCCCTTTTCCAGCGGGGCGGCGTGACCGCTCGCCCTTCCTTTCCCATCGGTTGGAACAACTGCGCGGATCGTGCGGTTTGGCGATTCCGGCGAAACGAGGCCGCCAAATACTTTCGCCAACCCGCACGCAGTGAGCGATCCGCAGAAGCCGCAATGCGTCCCTCGGCGGCGTGAAATCGAGGTGAATTCGATGAATTTGTCTCAAGTTTATCGGCAAGGGGAGCGGGGGAACTAACCGCAGAGACGCAGAGGCACAGAGGAAAAGGCAGAGATGAGCAACGCGATTGGTGGGGGTCGAGCCGCGATACAAGTCACCCCAGGAATCGCTTCGCTCATCCTGGGGCTTGGCGTTGTTTTGCCACAGCTTCTAAACTGACGGGGAATCGCATCCTTTCCCACGGAGGAAATCCCATGCATCGCCTTCTGTTTGCTTTGCTGATCGCGGTGGCCGCACCGTCGCTCGCCCAGGCCGCCATCAAGACCGAGATCGTCACCTACAAGGTCGGCGACCAGTCGTTCAAAGGCTACCTCGCCTACGACGACGCCACGAAGGACAAGCGGCCCGGCGTGCTCGTCGTGCATGAATGGTGGGGCCTGAACGACTACGCCCGCAAGCGCGTCGAGCAGCTCGCCGGCCTCGGCTACGTCGCGTTCGCCGCCGACCTGTACGGCGACGGCAAGACGGTCGACCACCCGAAGGACGCGATGGCGATGGCCGGCGTCGTCCGCAAGAGCCAGAAGGAATGGCGTGCCCGCGGGCTGGGCGCTTTGAAGGTGTTGCAGGACCAGCCGCTCGTCGATTCGACTCGCATCGCGTCGATCGGGTACTGCCTGGGCGGATCCACTTCATTGCAGCTCGCCTACGCGGGGGCCGACCTCGTCGCCGCCGTCAGCTTCCACGGCGGCCTGTCCGCCCCGCCCGCCGACGAGGCGAAGGCGATCAAGGCGAAGATCCTGATCTGCCACGGCGCCGCCGACACGTTCATCAAGGAGTCAACCATTCAAGAGGTGCGCGACGCCTTCGAGAAGGCGAAGGTCGACTACCAGATGATCTACTTCGGCAACGCCCTGCACAGCTTCACGGTCCCCGACGCTGACGGCACGAAGCAGCCC
>JAYSSW010000191.1:0-2208 GCA_043720335.1 Planctomycetia bacterium | reverse complement strand
GGCCGCTTGCGCATCGCGTTGGCGCTGAGCCGAAGCCAAACGAAGTCCTGCTGGCACGCTTCCGAGCTGAGATCGGCGAGGGTTTGGATGCGTTCGTGCAGGTCGGTGTGCGGGAATCCCGCGTGCGCCGCCAACAAGCCGTCGGGCAAGATCAGCGCCCGTGGCCGCTCGCGGAAGAACTTGCAGACGAGCTTCCCGACCTTGACGCGCTCGCGGCTGCCGGCATCGTCGCGCGTAACCAACCCGTTCAGCCCTTCGGGGTACTCGGCCGGCATCACGCCGGGGCGGAAGCGGTTCGCCGATTCGTCCCAGTAGAAGCTTTCGTCGTGGTTGCCCGGCAGCACGCCGATGCGGCCGGGGTTGTCGTGGATCAGCCGGAACAGGTACATCAGCGTCTCGTGGCTGTGCCTGCCCCGGTCGACGAAGTCGCCGAGGAAAACCGCGTGCGGCTCCAGCCCCCGGCTGCGCGACCACGACTCGACGTAGTGCCAGGCGTTCGCCAGCGCCAGTACGTCGCCATGCACGTCCCCGATGAACCAAAGGCAGCGCAGCGCGGGATGGTTCGCGTCGCGGACGATGGCGACCTTCGGGCTTTCGCCGCAGCAGTCCTCGAACAGCAGCGGCCTGCCGATCAGCTGCATCATCTTGTCGGACGTCATTGCGTCGGCCTCGGCCAGCGTCGTCTCCCACGACACCGTCGCGAATCGGACGGGTTCGACGAAGTCGGCTTCGTCGTCGCCCGATGGCTGCGGAACTTCGACGACGGGCGGCGGCGCGATTTCAACGACCGGCGTCGGTGGCGGTGCTTCGACGAGGATCGGGGCTTCGACGATCACGACCACTTGCGGTGACTCCGGCATCGGCGGCGGCGGCGCTTCGACGATCACCGGCCGCGACGCGAAGCGCAGCTCCGCGACGGCGCTGCGCAGCGACGCGGCCGACTGCGCGAGCGCCGTTCGCTGGAACAGCCGCCCGAACCTGTATTTCGTCAGCAAACTTGCGGCATGGTCGATTGCAGTCGCGAACAACGTCTCACGCTGAGACCAAGAGAGCGCCGCAAGCATCGTGACCAACGCGCGTCGTGCCGCTTCGACCACGTCTGGCGGCTCGTTCGGCTTCAGCGACGGGGGCAGCCCAAAACTCTCCGGAGGCACGTTCGCTTCCGCCGCGAACAGCTCCAGCATCGGCGCCAGCAGCAGCAGTTTCCACGGCGACGTGGGCGCTTCGGACGGCGGAGTCATCGAGAAGGTCGCACAAGGCAGATGCGCGTCGATACGTTCGTGCAAAGACTGAATTTCTTCCTCGGCGGCGTCGAAGTAAGCCTTTTTCGTTGAAATGGCGAATTTGCGCACGTCATCCCGCAATTTCTGCGCGAACTCCTCGCGCTGCGGATAGGTGCGGTCGGTGGCGAGGTGCCAGGCGAGCAACGACAGGCCGAGCGCCAAGCGTGGTGATACCGCGTCTTTTGTGTCGGGGACGAGTTGCCGCCGCCAGTCGATGATCGACGGCGTGGTGTCGGAGACGCGGCCAAGCCAGTCGTCGGCGTTCGGTCGCAGTGTTGGCTCCGTCCGGCGCACCGCTTCCAGCAGCGGCAGCACTTGCAGCGCCTGCCAGTCGTCCGGCGCCAGGCCGAGGTCGGCGAAGGCCTGCGTCTCCTCCGGGCGGAGCGGTCGCTGCGGGCTGTCGGACGGGGCCGGCTCGTTCATGGCGGTCCATCGGGAAGGAGGAGCGTTAATAGACGAGCCGCACGTGCAGCTTCATGCGCGACGGGCCGATCGAGATCGTCGCGCCGTCCTCCAGCACCGCAGCGTCGACGGGGCGGCCCTGCACGTGGGTCGGGTTCTTGGCGGCGGCGTGGTGGCGGACCGTCCATGCTCGCGCGGCCTCGTCCATCACCAGGTCGAACTGCTTGTCCGAAGCGTACACGGCTTCCGGCCCGGCGAAGCTCTGCAGCAGCGGGCGGCCGAAGCTCGTCGTCAGGCCGATCTCCTTCTCGCGGCCCGTCTCCTCGCTGCGCAGCACGACGGCGCGCGGCATCGGGACGTGCCCGCATCCCTCGCAGCCGCGCTGCCCCACGGTGTTGTCGTAGCCGCACTGCATGCATTTCCAGCCCACGATGCGAACCTCCGCGATGTCGGACGAGCGCTGCACGCTTTGATCTTGGCGAAAGCGACCTGCATCCGCAAGGCGTTTCTTCGCGGCTTTGTC
>JAYSSW010000190.1:0-2209 GCA_043720335.1 Planctomycetia bacterium | reverse complement strand
CGGTCTTCTCTGGCCTCTCCAAATGTTTGGAGAGGCCAGCGTGTTGATTGGCTCTCGTTTTCCACCCTTTCCTGTTATCCTTTTCACCGCCGAGGATGGCTCCTGATAGCTCCCCCCTGTCGCAGCCCCCTCGCCTTCGAGCCTACACCCATGCTGACTACCTCTCTCCTGCGCTCGTTGCCCCTGTTCGGGCTCGGCTTGGTCCTTCTCGCAGGTTGCGGCGATCCCGTCGCCACCACGAACAAGGTTTCCGGCAAGGTGACTCTGCCTGCAGGCCTTAAACTCGTCAAAACCGGGGATAGCAAAGACTCGATCATGCTCACCTTCATGCCCACGGATGGCGACAAGGGGGGCGGCGGTGGCAACGTCAACCTCGACGACTTGACCTTCGGCCCCGTCAGCGTCGGCCCAGGCAAGTACAAGATCGTCGCCGTGATCTCCGGCTACCCCGGCGGCGCCGATCCGAAACGCGTCTCCGCGTTGGAAACGCTCAGCAAGTCGTTCGACCATCAGAACTCCAAGCTCGAATACACTGTGACCGCTGAAAAAGAACAGGCGATCGTTGTCGATCTGGCGAAGGGCACCGTCTCGAAGCAGTGACCCCCGAATGAAAGCGCCAAGCCCCGCCATGAGCAACGCGATTGGTGGGGGTCGAACCTTGCGACACCTCACCCCCAGGAATCGCTTCGCTCATCCTGAGGCTTGGCGCATGATTCTTGTTGCCGACTTGGGGCAACTCCCAACCCCTCTCCCCGCAGCGCGACGCGTTCCCCTCCATGAATCGGCGAGCAGCGGCTTTCCCCCTCATGGGAAAGCCTTCTCCCTTCTCCCGGTCGCTTCCATGCGCATCCTCTCCGCGCGAAACCTCCTGTTAATCATCGTTGTCAGCTGCGCTGCGGCCTTTCTCGCCTGGCGCTTCCTGCCTTCCGATGCGGACCCGGTCCCGGACGACCCCGCTGCCAACGGTCCCGCCTGGTTCGAGGACGTGACCGAGCAGGTCGGCCTCGATTTCGTCCATGACCCCGGACCTACCGGGAGCTACCCGATGCCGCAGTCGATGGGGTCCGGCTGCGCTTTCCTCGACTTCGACGGCGACGGCCTGCTCGACCTCTACCTGCTCCACCACGGCGGGCCGAGCGGGAAGAAGAACCAGCTCTTCAAGCAGCTGCCCGGCGGCAGGTTCAAGGACGTCAGCGCGGGGTCGGGCCTCGATTTCGCCGGCCACTGCCACGGCGTCGCCGTCGGCGACGTGAACAACGACGGCCGGCCCGACGTGGTGGTGACGCTGTACGGCGGGATCAGATTTTTCCGCAATCTCGGCGCGGGCCGTTTCGAGGACGTCACGCCCGCCAGCGCGCTGGCCAACCCCCATTGGGGCGCTTCCGCCGCCTTCGTCGACTTCGACCGCGACGGCTGGCTCGACCTCGTCGTCGTCAACTACCTTGTCTACGAGCCTGGCCGCGAATGCTCGTCCCCCCAGGGGCTGCGCGACTTCTGCGGGCCGAACCAGTTCCCCGGCGGCTTCAGCAAGGTTTTCCGCAACCGGGGCGCGGGGTCCAAGGGCTGGGCCGGCTTCGAGGACGTCAGCCTGGCGTCCGGCGTCGGCAAGCTCGCTGGCCCCGGTCTCGGAATCGTCTGCGCCGATTTCGACGGCGACGGCTGGCCCGACCTCTTCGTCGCCAACGATGGACAGCCCAACCGCCTGTGGATCAACCAGAAGAACGGAGCCTTCACCGAGGAATCCGTCTCACGCGGCGTCGCCTACACCGCCATGGGACGCGCCTTCGCCAACATGGGGGTCGCCGTCGGCGACGTGGCGGGCAGCGGCATGCTCGACCTCTACGTCACCCACCTCGGCACCGAGACAAACACCCTCTGGCGCCAGGGCCCGCGCGGGCAGTTCCGCGACCTCACCCTCGGCGCCGGCCTCACCGCCGGGCGCTGGCGAGGCACCGGGTTCGGCACGCTCCTCGCCGACTTCGACCTCGACGGCGCCCTCGACCTCGCCGTCGTCAACGGCCGCGTCGCGCGCGGCGGGCCCGCCAAGGACACCGGCCTCGGCTTCTGGGAAACCTACGCCGAGCGCAACCAGCTCTTCGCCAACGACGGCGCCGGCAGGTTCCGCGACGTCTCCGCCGCCAACCCCGCCTTCAGCGGCCCCTGCAACGTCGGCCGCGGCCTCGCCTGCGCTGACTACGACAACGACGGC
>JAYSSW010000189.1:0-2210 GCA_043720335.1 Planctomycetia bacterium | reverse complement strand
GAGCCACGCCGCCGTCTTCGAGACCGAAGGCGAGATCGGCTTCGATGGCGGAGCGATCCTCACGTTCACCCTCAAGTTCGACACCGCCGCCAACGCGCTGGGTCGGCTGCGGCTGGGCGTCGCCACGGCGCGGTCGGCCGCGCTCGACGCGGCCGCGCAGCCGCAAGCGGGGCGCGAGGTGCTGGCGCTGCTGGCCGAGTCGAAGGGGATGATCGACGACAAGACGCGCGCGCCGATCAGCCGCTGGTTCGGCGCGTTCGATCCGGCTTTGCAGAAGCTGCGCGCCGCGGTCGATGAGAGCGCGAAGCAGGCGCCGCAGCCGAAGCTGAGCGACACGTTCGTCGCGGGGAACGTGAGCGGCGACAAGGTGTTCTTCCTGGTGCGTGGCGAGGTCGACCGCAAGCAGGGGCAGCCGGCGCCGGGCTTCCTGCAGGTGCTGATGTCGGCGCCGGAGACGCGCTGGCTGCCGACGCCCGCCGACAAGAAGGAATCGAAGGTCGAGCCTCGGGTCGCGCTGGGGCAGTGGTTCACCGACGCCGACCAGGGCGCTGGCCGGCTGCTCGCGCGGGTCATCGTCAACCGCCTGTGGCAGCACCATCTGGGCAAAGGCATCGTCTCCACGCCGAACGACTTCGGCGCCCAGGGCGAGCCGCCGACGCACCCCGAACTGCTCGACTATCTCGCCAGCGAGCTGATCAAGAACGGCTGGAAGCTGAAGCCGATTCACAAGCTCATCATGACGAGCGCGGCCTATCAGCAGAACGGCGCCGCGAACGAAGCCGCCCAGAAGGTCGATCCGCAGAACAGCCTGTGGTGGCGCCGGCCCGCCCAGCGGCTCGAAGGCGAAGCGATCCGCGACGCGCTGCTGGCCGTCAGCGGCACCCTCGACGCGACGATGCATGGCGCCGGCACGCTCGACGAGAACAGCCCGCGCCGCAGCGTCTACCTCACCGTGAAGCGCAGCCAGCTCGTCCCGTTCCTGCAGATGTTCGACGCCCCCGAAGCGATCCAGAGCATCGGCGTCCGCTCGTCGACCACCGTTGCAACGCAGGCGCTGGCGATGATGAACTCGCCTCTGGTGCGCCAGCGTGCCGAGAAGCTGGCCGCGCGGGTGAGGCCGAAGTCGATGTCGGGCGACGCGCTGGCCGTGGCGGTCGACGACGCCTACCGCACCGCGCTGGGCCGCCGTCCCGCTGACAGCGAACGTCAACGCATGCTGGCGTTCCTCGACCGCCAATCGACGAGCTACGCCCCGTCGCCGCGCGCCGCCGACCAGGCGCTGACCGACTTCTGCCAGCTGCTGCTGTGCTTGAACGAGTTCATCTATGTGGATTAGGCATTCGCGATCAGGTATGATCGGGAAGGGAGGTGCAAGCCATGCAAGCCGCTTTGCGAATGGAAACGACGGTGCTGCCGGGCAATCGGGTTGAAGTGAGCGACCCCGGACTGCCGGAAGGGGCGACCGTGGAAGTGATCGTCATGCTGCCCCAGGCTGCGGTGCCGGCCCTGCGAACTTCGATGATTGAACTCCTGGACCAACTGCCGCCCGGCCCCCGCGCTTTCAAAGATTGGGAAGCGTATGAGAACTTCCTGCAGGCGGAGAAGGATTCGTGGGATCGCTGAAGCTGCCGCCGAACGGGCTGGTCTACCTCGATGCGAACTCGATTATCTACACGGTCGAGAAGCATCCGGACTACAGCCCCTTGCTCATGCCGCTCTGGTTGGCTGCACAAGCGAAGACGCTCCAGATCGTCACCAGCGAATTGACGCTGCTGGAGTGCTCGGTTGGCCCGCTGAAGAGAAACGACGCCGCGTTGCTGCAGGACTACCAGTTGGCGCTCCTTGGCACCGAGATTCGGCTTCTTCCCGTTACGCAGTCGATCCTGCTCGATGCGGCCAAACTGCGGGCAACCGTCAACCTGAAAACCCCGGACGCGATTCATGGCGCGACAGCGGTGCAGGCTGGTTGCAGCCTGCTCGTTACGAACGATGCTGCTTTCCGACGCGTCGCCGGATTGTCGGTAACTGTGCTCGATGATTTGCGGACGAAATGAAAGCCTGAATGGAAGCGGGTAGCATGTTGTTTTCGCGATTTCAGCTGCTGTAATGTTTGAATGAGTTCATCGATGAGGATTGAAAATCCGTTGCATCGGGATCTGCTCACACGTCGGAAACATTGAACCCATGAAAGCCCAGGGACAGCCGTCCCT
>JAYSSW010000188.1:0-2210 GCA_043720335.1 Planctomycetia bacterium | reverse complement strand
CGGGCACGGAAATCTGCAATCCGAAGGCTGTAATGGCGAGTCTGGCGGCCTGAAACACCCCTGATTTTCCGTGTTTTCGATTTTTTCACACGCTCTGACGTCTTTACTCAATATCGTCCATCGGCGGGGGCAGCAGTTCGGGGCGGGCGAGGAACTCCGTGAGATCGACGCGGCCTTTCACTTCGCCTTCCAGCAGCTTCATGCGCTGCTCCATCTCCTTCACCCTCGTCTTCAGCGCCAACAGTTGGCTCGTCGGATCGTCTTTGGTGCGCGAGCGGGGCACCTCGGGGTATCCCAGCTGGCGCTGCAGCGCCGCGAACATGTGCAGCGGGTCGCGGCTGCGGTTCGCCTTCGCGATCTTCCCTTCCTTCTCACCGAACAGCGGCGCGTGCGTCGGTGCGTAGTCCGGGTTGCTGCGCCGCTGGTCGCGCGTGTAGAGCTGCGAGCGCACGTAGATCAGGTCGGCGAAGTCGACCGCTCCCACCTGCCGGCGAACCATGTCGAGGTACGCCTTCCAGCCGTCGTCGTAGAACGCGTCGGAACGCATGCACGCCAGCCCCTGGTCGTAGCCCAGGCGGTTGCGCGACAACGTCTCGAACTGGTAGACGAACAGCCCCTGCGGCGTCGGCTCGCTGGCCCGGTACTGCGCTTCGCGCTCCAGGATCAGCAGGCCGATCTCGATGCTGAACTTCTTGCGCTCGTCCTCGGTCTGCTGCATCACGAACGTCTGGTACGCGGTGAAGTAGTGGGGCAGCTTGGCGAAGCCCGACGACAACAGGCCGGTGTGCTTGATCTCGTCGGAGAGGAACTGAATCGCGAACGTGAGCCGAGTGGTGGACAGGATCTCCTGGTGGATCAGGCCCAGGATCTGCTGCGTCGACATGTTCGCCTGGAGGCGTTCGTTGAGCGTGTGGAAGAAGTACGCCTGCTCGATGTACTCCTCGCGGTCCTGCACGGCGGTCATGGCGTGTCCTCAGCGCGCCAGCGGCGCATGTTTCGCGATGATCGCCAGCGCCGAGCGCAGCCCGTCGACCGCGGCGCTGACGATGCCTCCCGCGTAGCCCGCGCCTTCGCCGACCGGGTACAGCCCCGCGATACCTGGCGTTTCGCGGCTACGTTCGTCGCGCGGCATGCGGATCGGCGAGCTGCCGCGTGCTTCGGGGCCGACGAGGTAGGCGTCCTTGAGGAAGCGACCTTTCCATTTGTGATCGAGGATCGGCAGGCCGTGGCGCAGCGTGTCGCGCACGACCGCTGGCATCAGCTCGTGCAGGTCGGCCGACACCACGCCGCGCGGGTAGCTGCTCGGCGTCGCTCCGGTCGTGACACGCCCGCGCAGGAAATCACTCGCCCCCTGGATCGGGCACCGGTAGTCGCCCCGGCCGATCTCGAACGCGCGCTTCTCGTACATCGCTTGAAGGCGGACGCCGGCCAGCACGTCGCTGCCGCCGAACTGGTCGAGCGGGATGGTGACGACCATGCCGCTGTTGGCGTAGACCGAGTCGCGTTTCGACAGGCTCATGCCGTTGGTGCAGAAGAAGCCTTCCTGCGACACGCTGGGGATGATGTGCCCGCCGGCGCACATGCAGAACGAGAAAAGATCATTCGGCCCGCGCGCGACGAGATTGTAGTCGGCGGCGCCGAGCGTTGCTTCGTGGCGGACGTGGCCGTACTTCACGCGGTTGACGTTCTCCTGCGGCTGCTCGATGCGGACCCCCATCTGGAACGGCTTCTGCACCATCGGCACGCGGCGCCGCACCAGCATCTCCATCGTGTCGCGGGCGCTGTGGCCGATCGCGACCATCACCACGTCGGCAGGCACATGCCCCGACGACGTGTGCAAGCCGCGAATGCCCTCCGCGTCGAAATCGAGATCCTCGACCCGGCAGCGGAAACGCACCTCGCCGCCCAGCCGCTCGATGCTGCGCCGCAGCGCCTTCACCACCGCAGGCAGGCGATTGCTCCCCAGGTGAGGCCGATAGTCGTAGACGATCGACGGCTTCCCCTTGTGCTCGGCGAACAGCTCCAGCACGCGGCGGACCTCCGGCCCCGACCCGCGGCACGTCAGCTTGCCGTCGCTGAACGTGCCCGCGCCCCCTTCGCCGAACAGGTAGTTGCTCTCCGGCTCGAAGGCGCCGCCGGTGTCGAACCGCTCCACGTCGCGGATGCGGTCGCGCACAGCGGGCCCACGCTCCAGCACCAGCGGCTGGTAG
>JAYSSW010000187.1:0-9992 GCA_043720335.1 Planctomycetia bacterium | reverse complement strand
AAAGGGAATTTCCCTTCGCTTGGCGCTCTGGCTCGGACGAGGCGAAACCTTCCCTTGCCGCGCCGTTTCGCCATTGGCCTGCCGGTCGCGGTTGCTTCGCGCCGTCACACCTTCGCTTTGCGCGCCCGACGCGAGCGGTGCACCGCGCGCCACGCGGCCTTGCGCAGCGGCTCCGGTTGCTGGTCGCTCTGGCCGAACTCGACCAGCTTCCGCTCCGCGCGCTCGTCCGCGAGGGCGGCCAGCGCCTCCAACGCGCCGAGCCGCGCCGCCTCCGGCAGCTTGGCGTTGTCCAGCACAGTGACAAGCCCGTCGAAGTCGCGCCGCTGGATCAGTTGAGGCAGCACCACGCCCTGGTAGTGGAGCTGCCCCCCCGCTTGCCGCAGGCTGGCGTTGAGCGGCTCCGCGACCTGCGACGCCAGCCGCTGGAAGCTGACGCGGTCGGTGAGCAGCGGCTCGGCCAGCGCAGCGGCTCCCGGCTGCTTCGCCAGCGCGTCGACGGCGACGACGCGCACCGCCGCGTCGCTGCCGACCGCGAGTGTTTGAAGTGACTTCAACGTCGCCGGAGTGACGGGACTTTGCAGCAGCGCCGACAGCGCGGCCAGGCGGATCGCACGGTAGGCGGCGATGTCGGGATGGGCCTCGACGAGCGGCCGCAGCGCATCGGCCGGGACACCGGTCTTGCCCGCCGACCACAGCAGCGTCTCCAGGCAGGCGGCGATCCGGTCGAGCCGGTCGTCGGCGCCGAGGCCGGCGCGGCGGACCGCCTGCCAGCGCTCGTCCCAAGCGGCGGTCCACTTCGCGACCGCTTTGGCGACGTTCTTCGCCGCCTCCTTCGGCGCCGGAAGCAGCCGGCCGAGGATCTGCCCCGCCAGCTGAACGGTTCGCGGGTCGGCGTGCTCCAGCCCGTTCAGCGCATGCGAAGCCGGCAGGTCGACGCGGCTCAGCAGGCTCGTCGCCAGCTCGTCCTGCACCGCCGGGTCGCAGTGCGGCAAGATCTCGAACACGCGGTCCGCGACGCCGTCCCTGCAGACGCGCTTGAGCGATTCATCGTCGTAGCGGCCGCTGCGCAGGCTGGCGTAGTCGGGGTCGAGCGACGCATCGCCCCACAGGCGGCGGGCGATCTCCATCAGCTCGTAGTCCATCTCCTCGGCCGGGTCGGCGAGCATCCGCAGCAGCAGTTCGCGCGTGGCCGGCTCGTCGTTGTAGCCAAGTTGCTCGACCGCATCGAAGCGGTGCGCGAACGTGCGGTCGGCGGCGCAGGCGCGGACGAGCTGCCAGCCCGCGCGGGTGTCCAGCCAGCGCAGGCCAACGAGCGCATTCGCGGCGATCCGGTCGCGGCTGCGGGCGTTGCGCTCGAGGATCTTGAAGATCTCGTCGGCCTGCGCCGACTTGCCCAGGTGCCCGATCGCTTCGATGGCGTGTGGTTGCAACGGGTGCTGCGCGTCGTTGGCCAGCTTCAGCAGCGTGTCGAGCGCCCGCGCGTCCCCCAGCTCGCCGAGCGCCTGGACGGCTCGGCTTCGTTGGGCCACGTCGTCGACATGGTCGAGCGACGCGAGCAGGACGTTGATCCCCTCGGGCCGCTTGCCGCGCGCCAAGCCTTCCGCTGCGAGGAACTGCGTGATCGGGTCGCGGTGCCGCAGCGCCTTGAGGAGCGGGTCGGCGACGCCGTCGCGCTTGCGCAGCCTCCAGCCGATGGCTTCGACGGCGGCGTTGCGCAGGTTGGCGTCGGCGTGGTGGACGAGCAGGGCGAGGACCGGATCGACCTCCTTGCCGCGCGACCAGCCGGCGGCGAGGACGCGGTCGAGCAGAAACCGCGTGTCGCTGCGCTGCAGGGCGGCTTCCATCAGCTTCGCCAGCACGCCAGCGTGGCGCGGGTGCTGCTCCTTCTCCCACTGCTTGTCGGGCAGCGTGTCGTCGGGGTCGTTGATCGGCTGGTCGGCGCCGCTGATCGTGAGGAGCACCTGGCGAACCGTGTTCCACAGGTCGCGCCGCTCGGCCAGCGCGAGCAACCGTTCGACGACACTGGGCTGGCGGAACGCGGCGACCGCCGCCAGCAGTTCGTCAACCAATGCGGTGGCGGCGGGATCGTTGTCGAGGCGGTCGAGGAACGCGGCCGGCGTGCGCGGGTCGCCGAGCGTGGCGAGGGCGGCGATGATGGGGGCCTGGGTTTCGCGCGTGTCGGCCTTGGCGAGCGCCCGGGCGAGCGCGTCGAAGGCGAGCGGGTCCTTCTTGGCGCCGAGCACGACCGCCGCCGCGTCGCGCACCTTCTGGTAGCGCGAGTCGAGCGCTTGTCGAAGAGCTTGCTGGGCGGCGCTGTCGGCGTCGTAGTCCTCGGAAAGCCAGGCGACCGCTTGGCGGCTCGTGGGCGGCGGCGAGCGCGAGGACCGCCACCGCGACGCGGCCCCGGCGGGCGGCGAGCAGCTTCGCCGACTCCGCGGCGAGATCGTCGCGGCGCGTCAGCAGCGTCTGCTCCAGAACCTTCTCGCCCTCGGCGGCGCGGGTGCCGTCGGTCAGCAGTTCCAGCCACTTGACGGCGAGGTCGAGATGGCCCGACTCGAGCGCCTCGCTGCCGAGCGCGGTCGGCTCCATGCCGAGCGAGCCGAGCGCGTCGAACGCCTGCATGCGGACCGGCTGGTTCGGGTCGCCGAGCGCCTGCACGCAGACGGCGCGGGCGGCGGAGCGGTAGCCCGGATCGGCGGACGCCAGTGCAGTGACGCGCGCCAGCGCGGTCTGCCGCACGCGCAGCACGAGCGGCAACAGATGGCCCGGCCCGCTCCCCTGCTCGCGCACCAGCCCGACGTAGGCGCCAAACGCTAGTTGCGCCAATGCCGCCGGCTCGATCTCGCGCTGCGCCGGCGTGCGCGGCTTCTTCGCGACCGCCGAAATTTCCGACGCGAACCGCTGGGCGTGCTGGTTCCAGTGCGCGTCCCACGCATGCTGCTCGCGCGGCGCGAGGTTCCGCAGCAGCGGCACGGTGCGGGCGGCGAGCCACGACGGGCCGAACGCCAGCAGGTCGGCGAAACTGCGGACCACCGCGGGGTCGATCTTCCACGCCTGCTGGTCGCCCCGGTCGTTGATCGTTTCGACGACGAAACGGGCGAACTCGTCAGGCTTGGCGAAGACTTCCAGCGCCCGCGCCGCCGCCAGCCGGACGCGCGGCATGCGCGACGACAGGCACGCCATGCAGCGCGTCGGCGCCCCGCGCGGGTCGGCCAGCTCCAGCAGCAGATGCACCAGCAGCGTCGCCGTTCTCAAGCTTTCGTCGGCGTCGTCGAGCAGCGTCTTGAGCGCGTCCTCCGCTCCGCAGGCCAGGCAAGCCGCCAGCAGGTCGAGCGGGTCGAGGATCGCACGCGCTTCGCTGCTCAAGACGATGGGCAGGCCGTGCGGATCACTGGCGAAGCAGAGGCCGAGCGCGGCGCGGACGCGCACCTGCGGGTCGCTGTGCTGCATCGCCTGCCGCAGCGGCTCGACCTGCCCCGGCCTCGCGAGAAGCGCAAGGGCCTGCGCAGCGGCATTCCGCAGCTCGGCGCGCGGGTCGTCGAGCAGCGGCACCAACACGGCGACCGCCGCCGGATCGCCGAGCTGCCCCAGGCCGAGCGACGCCGCTTCGACGAGCTTGGCCCAGTCAGCCTCGCGCTCCGCCTCCTTCGGCTTCGGCGTGCGGACTTGCTGCAACAGCGGGGCCGCCGCCTCCGCGACGCCGTGGCTCGCCAGCGTGCGTGCCGCCCCGATGCGCACGTCGTCGTGCTTGCTTTGCAGCGCCAGCAATAGTGATGGCCGCGTGTCGTCGTCGACGAGGGCGGCGAGCGCTTTGAGCCGCACCGCCGCTTCGGCGTCGTCGAGCGATTGGGCCAGGAACGCCTGCGCGGGCTTGGTGTGCTTCTTCGCCAGGCCATCGACCGCTTGCAGGCGAAGGTCGGGGTAGCGCGACTGCAGCGCGGCGCCGAGCGTTTCGACGTCGCGGTCCTTGTTCTTCTTGAGGGCGAAGGCGAGCGTTTCGTCGCGCAGCGGAGCGTCGGGGTCGTTGAAGAACTCCAGCAGCAGCGACCAGGCCCACGGCTCATTGGATTGCGCCATCGCCTCGGTCTGCACCTCGCGGCGCATGTCGGCGTGGGCGCTCTGCAGGAGGAAGCGCAGGTTCTCGACCGGAGCGCCGGGCAGGGGCAGGTTGAGGATCGCCTTGAACGCCTCGCGGCGCACGCCGGCGGCGCCGTCGTTGAGCGCCCGCAGCGCCAGCCCCCAGGCAGAATCGTTGACAGGTGGAAGGGCACCCGCGCGCATCGTATGCAGGAGCGATTGCAGGCCGCGCTTGCGCACGTCCTCGTTCGGCGCCGACAGGCACGCCTCGGCGGCGGCGAGCGGTTCATCACGTCGCATGTGCAGGAAGGCGGTGCAGGCGCCGTCGCGGACCGACGCTTCGCCGTCGCTCATCAGCGACCGCAGCCGGCCAAGTGCGCGCGGGTCGTTGAGGGCGGCCAGGGCGGCGCACACCTTGACGCGCGCCTGCGTGTTGTCCTCGCGGCTGAGCTGGAGCAGCAGGCCGAAGGCGCGCGGGTCGCGCAGCATCGCCAGGCCGCGCGCGCCGCGCAGGCAGGTGTCGAGCGAACGGCTGGCGGTCGCTTGCAGCAGGGCTTCGCGCTCCTCCTCGTCCACTTTCAACGTCGCCGGATCGACGGCGGGCGCATGTTCCACCGGCTTCGCGGGGGGCGCTGGCGTGCCGTCCGGCGCGATCGCCTCCAGCTCGACAAGCTGGCGCTGCAACTCCGGGTCAATCTTGCGTAAAGCTTCGAGCAGCTTCGGCCGCGTGTGCAGCGAAAGCAGGAACGCCGTGCGGCGCACCTCGGCGTCGGTGTCCTCGCTGCGCCATCGTAGAGCCGCTTGCACCTTGGGCAGCGTCAACAATTTCCGCTGGAACAACCGGACGAGGGCGAGGCGGCGCACGTCGGGATGCTGCGACGCCAGCGCTTGCAGGTTCGCTTCGGGCGACTTCGCGTCATGGGCTTTTTCGAGGCTCGTCAGCGCCGCCTGACGGACTTCCAGCGTGCCCGCGTTGAGGGCGTCGCTCAGGCGGGTCAGGGCCTGGTCGTCCTTGGCGGCGAGCGGTTCGAGGGCCTGCACCGCCAGCTTCCCCAGCTCCGGGCGGCCCGTCCTGAGCGCCAGGTCGAGCGGCCGCAGGTCGGCGTCGCCGAGGTGCTTGCGCAGCCCGTGGAACGCCGCGATGCGCACCTTCTCGAACGTCTCGTTCAGCCCCGGTTCGAGCAGCTTGGCGGCGCGTGGATGCGAACTGTCGCTGAGGAGCTGGGCCGCGTGCTGCCGGACGATGTGGTCGCCGTCCTCGGTCATCTGCGTGGCGACCATCTCCAGCGAGGCGGCGTCGCCGTAGCCCGCGAGCTTCTTCAGCGTCGCTTCGCGGCGAGCGCCGTCGGTCGCTTTCAATTCGTTCTTGGCCGACGCCAACGCGTCGTAGAAGCGGTGCGTCAACTCCTCGACGCGGCCGGTGTCGTCGAGGCGGAACAGGCGGACGGTGTTGTCGCCGCAGCAGGCGACGAGGTGCGGCTTCATGTGGATCTTCACCACTGCGAGATCGACGATTTGGGCGACGCCGTCCTTGTGGGTGACGGGGCGGATGTTGCTGCCGCGCGGCCAGCTCTTGAGGGTGGCGTCGCGGCTGCCGCTGAACAGGCGGTCGAAGTCCCAGCCAGTGAGTGAGGTTATTGGCTCGGCGTGCATGTTGCCCCGCCCCCGGTCCTCCGGCTCCAGGCTGCCCCGCGCGTAGGTCGACAGCAGTTTCAAGTCGGCCCCGGCGGACCAGAAGCGCAGGTCGTCCGGCTCGAAGAGCAGCGCCGTCACCGCGCCGTCGTGCAGCTTGTCGGACGCGCTCAGGGCGAAGTTCGGCTTGCCTTCGCCTTCAAAAACGAGCACGGTCCCCTTCCGCGTGCCGACGACGAGCCATTCGCCGGAAGTGGGCGACGCCAGGCACGAGCCGACTTCGGGGAGGTCGAACTCCTGCAGAACCTTGCCGTCCTTGCGCTGGAGGATGGCGACCCTGGCGCCGAACAGGACCGCGAGCCGATCACCGGGCAGCAGCGCGATCGCCACCAAGTCGCTGGCGAACTTCGCGCCGCGCGGCGAAGGGCTGCCCTTGGCGGGGACGTGGTAGACGTGCCCGTCGCTGCCGGCGACCCAGACCGCGTCGCCATCGACGGCGAGGTCGCGGCCGCCCTCGGGGAGCGCGACGTGGGCCATCGTGAACTTGTCGGTCTCGACGCGGTACAGGCCGGTCGCCTGGCGTTCGGGGTGGCAGGTGACGAAGACGAGGTCGCCGCCGACGCCGGCCACGGCCTTCACGTCGCCGCGATAGGAGAGGTACTTGTCGGTGGTCACGGCGGAATCTCCCTGTAGCGTCCCCAAGCCCCACCATGAGCAACGCGATTGGTGGGGGTCGAAGCGGGTGCCGACTCACCCCCAGGAATCGCTTCGCTCATCCTGGGGCTTGCGGCGCATTTTCTCCTCACACCGCCATGTTGTGCTTGTGCACGATGCGCGTCACCGCGACCAGGCACGCGTCGCGCTCGCTCAGGCCGAACGACGTCATGAACTCGCGCAGCACCGGCAGCACGCCGCGCGCGAAATCGGCGTCCTCCAGCGCCAGGTCGCGCATGACCTCGACCAGCGACAGCTTCGCCTTGCGGGCCGGCAGCGGCTTCAGCTTCGCCAAAATCCCCTTGTCCTCCTCCGACACCGGCGCCATGCGGCCCGGCGGGATCTCGAACAGCACCCGGCGCAGGAAGCCCTGCATCGCCTCGCTCGCGGCCGGCGGCTGCTCCGGGCGCGGCGGCACGCCGTCCCCCAGGTTCTCGGCCGCCTTGGCCGCCTGCTTCCGCGCGGCGCCCCCCACCGTCGCTTGCGGCGGCGCGTGCGGCTTCCAGTCAGCGGTCACGCCACGGTCGCGGTACAAACTCCATAAGGCTCGGATCACGAACGCCCTCACCTTGCGGTCGGGGCTTTCGGTCAGGCGGAACAGCTCCTCCGGCTGCCGCAGCTTCGGCACGCGTTCGATGATCTGCAGGCCCAGCGAGCGCGTTGCTTCGTTGAGAGATTCGCAGAAGCGGTACACCGCCGCCGGGGTCAGGCTGTCCGGGGCGACGCGCATGCGGCGGTTCTGCGGCGCGTCGTCGGCCAGCAGCGCGTCGGCCACGAACCTGCGCACGTCGGCGTGCGGCAGCTCGCACAGCTTCACCAGCTCCTGCGCGGGCGGCTGCCAGCGGGCGAACTCCCACTTCGCCAGCTCGAGCGCGAACTCGCGCAGCGGCTTGCGCGTCTCGGCGAACAACGGCTGCACGCGGTCGAACGTCAGGAACGCCTGCGGGATCTCCGTGCCGGCATCGACGGGGCGGTCGGTCTCGGCCATGCTGATGTCGGGGTGGTGGCGGCGGACGTACCTGCGGGCGAACTGGCCGAGCGGGGCGTCGGCGGGGCCGGGGGCGACGACCATGTCCCACAGCCTCCGGCAGCCGGCGAGGGTGGCGTCGGCGGAGTGCTCCTGCTTCCTGCCGGCGAGCATCTGCAGGAAGGCGGTCTCGGAGATGATCTTGATGTTGGCGCCCGACTCGTTCAGCTCCTCGGCCTTGAGCTGCTTGGTCCCCTTGTTGCCCGCGCCGTAGAGGGGCGATCCCTCGTCGCCGATCACCAGATAATGCAGCTTCGGCGACACGCTCGACGACGCGACGCCGTTGGCCGTTTTGACCTTGTCCTCGGCCTCCTTGCGGTTCATCGTGGCGAGCTTGCCCGTGAAGACGAAGGTCGCCTTGGCGAGATCGATGGGCTGATCCGTTGACAACGCCGTTGTCACCGGCGCGGTGGTAACGGCGGCAACAGGTGCGAAGTCGGCGGGGGCGAACGACTTGATGAGGCGCTCGACGGCGAAGTCGTGGTAGAGCGGCTCGGCGCGCGGGACGAGCTGCAGCAGCCAGTCCATGCCGATCTCGGCCGGGCTGAAGATGCGCACGTCGGCGAGCCAGCCGAGCACCGCCGCGAACGGGCTGGTCGCGTGGTCCAGCGTGCGCGCCCACGGCCGGTCGGACTGCCGCAGCGCTGTGATCCACGGGTCGCTCTGCCAGCCCGGTTCAAACGCGACGCTTTTCAGGAACTCGACGCCGAACGTGGCGTGCTTGAGCTTTCCTTCATCGACCCAGTGGATGATCTGATGCTGGGTCAAAGGGCGCAGCAGCGCACGCCGCAGGAAGTCGACGTCGAGGCCGTTGAGGTCGAAGCGCGCCAGCTCGGCCAGCGCATAGGGTGCGACGACGTACGCCTGGGCGCTGAACGGGTCGTGCGGGGTGACGAAGGTTCGCTTGAGATCGCACGCTTCGATCAGGTCCATGAAGAACGCGGGGCCGAGCTTCTGCGGCGGGTGGACCTGCGGCAGATGCTCCTTCGCGAACAGGTACGCCTGCTGCGACGGCGCGAAGAAGCGCTCCTTGAACCAGGCCGGCGTCAGCTCGCTGGCGCCGAAATGCTTCTTGAGGGCGGCGACGGCGAGGGCGTGGCCGTGCTTGGTGTCGAGCAGCCGGCCCCAGGCGTCGAGGCCGATGTCGCGGCGCGCGTCGCGCGCCAGCAGCAGATCGAGGACCAGCTTCTTCACCGCGTCGTTGTCGTTGTTCGCCAGGCGCACCAGCTCGTCGAGCGGCAGGTCGCGGGCATGGACCCGGGCGTACTCGGCGGCGTAGGCGCGGGCGTCGGCGGCCGGCGAGTCGAAGAGCTGCAGCACCGCGTCGTGCAGGCCGAGCGCGCGGAACGCCGACTGCTCGAAGCGCGGGACGTTGGTGAGGATCCAGACGAGGAAGCTGTGGACCGCGGCGCTTTGGACGTGGACGAGCCGGGCGACCCAGGCGGGTTCGACCTCGCGGAGCTGGGCGCGGAAGTCGGCCTTCAACGCCTCGGTGGCGAACAGCCAAACCTGCTCCGACTGCGCCCGTTCGAGGAGCGAAAAAAGGGGCCTGGGCGTGCGCTGCCACAGTTCGGCGAAAGCGCGCTGCTTGAGCAGGCCGCCTTTCGGGGCCTGCCCGAGCCGAAAGCTGGTGCGGCCGTACTGCTTCGACTCGTGGTAGAAGACGTGGTTGGCGATCCAGGTCCACAGCCACTCCGTGTCGTTCGTGTAGGCGGCGAGATAATCACAGGCGACATCGGCGTAGCAGGCGGGGAGCGTCTGCCCAACGCGGCGGAGAGTGCGCCACGCCCGCCGGCACAGGTACGCCAGCGTCGCCCCGCTGACGCCGCCACGCTGCGACTGTGACAGCGCAGAATCGAACCGCGCGGCCAGGGCGCCGTAGATCTCGGTGTCGTTCTTCGCCTCGGCTTCCTTGAAGATGCGCTTGAGCGCCCGCCAGGGGCCGTGAACCAGTGGAACCCGCGCGATGAGCTTCTTCAGGCAGGTGCGGGCGAACAGGGTGTCGTCGGCCCAGAGTTGCAGCAGCACCTCGTGGACGCGCAGCCGATCCGGCAGCGGCACCTCCGCGTTGGGAGCTTCGAGCGCCTGCATCTTCTCACGGCGCCAGTCGGCCTGGGCCTCCTTCGACAGCTTCTTGAACGGGTAGGTGCGCTGACCGCGCAGCCACTCGTCGTAGGTCGGCGCCCCCTGGCGCAATGGTGTTATTGGCGGCTCGTCGGGCTGCGCCACCAGCCGCAGAGCGAGATCGACGAGTGCCGGATCGCGCGCGTCCCACGCCCGGCGAAGATCCTCGATGTGGAGCGTGGCGGACATGGCGTGTGTCCCTGAAGGGGAGGAGGCGATGATTTCAGCGAATGAACCCGGAGTTTTTCGTCGAACTGCTTTGGTTGGAAGCCACAAATTCAGCCAGGAATCCTCATGTCTCGACCGTTTTTGCACCGAAGGTGCTGCATCGCAAAGCCCAGGGTCGCGCTAGCGCACCCTGGGAATGCGAACCCGCCAAGGATTTCTACGCCAAGGGCGTTGCATCGTCGGCTTACAG
>JAYSSW010000186.1:0-2211 GCA_043720335.1 Planctomycetia bacterium | reverse complement strand
AGGATGTAGGAGGACAGCTGGAAGGTGCTGTCGGGGGGGATGCGCAGCATCTCCTCCTCGACCTGGGCGAGCATGGCGGGGGAGAGGGGAACCTGCTTGCCCCCTTCGGTCTTGTGGTCGAGCTTGAACTTCGAGCGGGCCAGCCGCATCATTTCTTCCCAGGCCTGCTTGTTGACCCACACTTGCATGGTGGCGCTGGAAGGAGGCTCAGGGGCCAGTTCGTCGGCCTCCTTGGGCGGCGGGAGCTTGCGGATCGATTCGATGACGAAGTTGGCGTACTTCTTCAGGTCGCCGACCGGCAGCTTCTCCGCTTCGGCGCGGATGGCCTTGGTCTCGGGGAGGCGCGGGTCGTCGAGTTCGGGCCAGTACTTGAAGGTGTTGTCGACGAGGCGCTTCCAGCCGCCGGGGTTCTCGGTGCCGAACAGCTTCTTCTCCCAGATGCCTTCGGCCTGGGCGAGCTGGATACGGTCGGCGACTTCGAGGATTCGGCCGCGGCCGACTTCGAGATCCTTGATCTCGAAGTAGGTCTTGAGCTCGGTGAGCAGCTCCGACCACTGCTTGTCGGCCTTCTGGGTGCGGTGGGTGCCGCCGGTCGGGAGGATGATCTCGACGCGGCCTTCGCCGCCGGCGGGGCGGATGATGATGTTGTAGAGGTCGTTCGGGTCGATGCGGCGCTTGAGCGACTCGGCGAGGACGTTGATGTCCTTGACGGGGTCGAACTTGTTGTCGCCGTCGGCCTGCTGCTTGCGGAGGTCGATCTCATAGACGAGGATCGTGCCGCCGACGAGGTCGACGCCGAACTTGAAGCCGCCGCTGTGGCCTTCCTTGAATTTCAGGACGGCGTCGGTGGTGACCCAGGCCGCCAGCAGGCAGGGGGCGAGGCAGAGCACGAATTTCCAGAAGAATCCTCTCATGGCAGTCCTGCACGCTTCAAATGCAACGACGAAAAGGGCGAGGCCTTCGTGGCCGGCGCTTTCCGAGGTTTAATGACCTGGGTTGATGGACGGTTTCCGTGTCAGCTTGCCGACGTTCCTTCGGGACTGGCGGCGGACGAATTCACGATGCGGACGATGCTGCTTTTCAGGACGCGGATCTTGGTGTCGCCTTCCAGCTTCAGCGTCACTTCCTCACCGCCGTCCTTGATGCTGTAGACCGTGGCGAGAATGCCGCCGCTGGTGACGACCTCGTCGTTCTTCTTCAGCGTGCTGAGCAGGGATTCCTGCTCCTTGCGCTGCTTCTGCATCGGGCGGATCATCAGGAAGTAGAACAGGGCGAACAAGGCGACCAGCGGCAGGAACTGCGTGTAGTTCGGCGGCGCGGCGTCCTTTTTGGCCTCGTCCACGACAGGTGCGACCGCCTCTTCCACTTTCTGGGCGAACAGCATCAACGAATCGTAAAGCATGGAAACCACCCGTGTTGCGAAGTCCAGCGAAATCGGCGTCCGCCGTCGGGACTTCGCGCATTGATCGTCGTTCGCATCGTACCAAAGGGACTATCTTAAAGTTTGCTTCCCCAACGGGCAAGGCATGCCTGGCAAAACGCCTCGAATCGCCCCTCCTCGATGGCATCGCGCATCTGGCCCATCAGTCGGCTGTAGTACGCCACGTTGTGCAGCGACAGCAGCGTCGGCCCCAGCATCTCATCGACGTTGAACAAATGGTGCAGGTACGCTCGGCTGTAGTGGCTGCACGCCGGACACGGGCAATCGGACTCCAGCGGACGCGGATCTCGCTTGTGGCAGGCGTTGCGAAGCTTCACCTGCCCGTTCGCCGTGAACGCCGTCGCGTTGCGGCCGTTGCGCGTGGGGAGCACACAGTCGAACATGTCGATCCCGCGAGCCACCGCCATCAGCATGTCCTCCGGCTTGCCGACCCCCATCAGATAGCGAGGCTTGTTCGTCGGCAGCGCGGCGGCGGAAGGCTTGAGCGCCGCGAGCATCTGAGGCATCGTCTCGCCAACGCTGAACCCTCCCAGCGCGTAGCCGGGGAAGTCGAGCGCCGCCAGTTTCTCGGCGCACGACACGCGCAGATCGACGTCGGTACCGCCTTGCACGATGGCGAAGAGCGCCTGGTCGCTACGTTGATGGGCGGCTTGGCAGCGCTGCGCCCAGAGCAAGGTGCGTTCGACGGCGCTGAGCCTTTTTTCCGGCGTCGAGTCGAAGGCGGGGCATTCATCAAGGCACATGGCGATGTCGGAGCCGAGGTTCTCCTG
>JAYSSW010000185.1:0-4794 GCA_043720335.1 Planctomycetia bacterium | reverse complement strand
CTTGAGCGGCGACAGGTCGGACACCGGCGTGAACGCCAGGGTCAGGGAGGTCAGCTTCATGCCCTTGAGCGGCGCCAGGTCCTTCAACAGCCTGCCGCCACCGAGCTGGTTGCACTCGAACGTCTTCAGCCCCGCCAAAGCGCGGACAGGGGAAAGGTCGGCCACGTGCCCGAAAACGGTCGCCTCGGTCACCACGCCGTCCTCGATCTTGTGGGGCATGCTGCCGTCGAAGCCGGGGTTGCGGTGCTTCAAGCGGGCGATCACCGCGCTGACCTGCTCCGCCGCCGGCAGCGCGGCCACGGAACGCTCCCAGGCGTCGTCGGTCGGGTCGGTCACGGCAGCGTCCCCGTTGATCTGGCACTTCGGCAAGGCTTTCTTCAGTTCGTTGATCGCAGCAGCGGTGACGTTCGTTGCGCGCAGGTCGAGGAAGGTCAGGTTCTTGCGGTCCGCGAGGCCGGCCACGCCCTTGTCGCTCACGCTCGTGTGGCTCAACTCAAGAATCGTCAGGTTCTTGCAGTCGGCGAAGCAAGCCAGGCCCTTGTCGCCCGCTTTCGTGGTGTGCAGGGAGAGCCACGCGACATCTTTGCAGCCTTTGAAGTGGGCCAGGCCCGCGTCGCTCACCTCGGAGCAGCCGCCCAGCATGAGATGCGTCAGGCGCGTGCAGTCCGCGAAGCGCGCCAGGCCCTTGTCGCTCACCTGCGTGGCGCCCAGGTCCAGCCACGCCATGTCCTTGCAGTTCTCGAAGGGGGCGACGCCCGCGTCGCTGATCTGCGGGTTGCCGGCCAGACCCAGGTGCGTCAGGTTCTTGCACCCGGAGAAGTGGGCCAGGCCCGCGTCGTTCACTCGCGTTTCGATCAGGTTGAGTTCGGTCAGGTTCTTGCAGTCCGCGAAATGGGCCATGCCCTCGCCGAGCAGGTTCAGGTTGTGAGCGAGGACGAGGTGTGTCAGTTTCTTGCAGCCCTTGAAGGAGGCCAGGCCCGCGTCGCTCACCTGGACGCCGGGGAGGTGGAGACGGGTAAAGGTCTTGCAGTCCTTGAAGTGGGACACCCCCTCGTCACCCACCCGGGTGTGGCCCAGGGCGAGGAACATCAGGTTCCTGCAACCCTTGAAGTTCGCCAGGCCCGCGTCCGTCACCCGGGCACGCACCTGCTCGTTGTGGTCCAAACGAACGCCGGTGAGGCGGAACGGTTCCTGCGGCAATTCCGTGGCTTTTTCGATCTCGCGTTCCTCCTCGTTCACGCGAACCTTGCCGCCGATGGACAGCACGTACTCGGCCGCCCGACGATCCGCCTCCTTCATCACCGTCGGTGGCGTCGGCACGGCCTCCTGGCTGACCCGCACCACCTGCCGGCCGTTCCTCATGACGCTCACCAGCACCCGGTTCACGATTTTGCCGTCCTTGCTCGCCTCGACCGTGTACTGGCCGGGCTTCAGACGGATCTCCTTGGCCCCCGCCCCGGTGATGACCAGCTCCGACCCGTCGATCCGGACGCTGACCGCAGGGTCGTCGACCTCGACAACCAGCGTGCCCTCCGGGGAGAACAGGCGAATGACGGTGCTGCGAACGTCGGTGACGCCGGTCGCCTCGGTGAACCCGAGGCCGCCCAGAAGCAGCAGAATCGCCGCAGCGGCAACCGCCAAGCTGCGGCGTCGCCAGCGCGGCTTGGGCGCCGCCGCGGGCGAGCTGCGCATCGCCGCCGGCAGGTTCTCCAGCGTCGCCGCGACGTTCGAGGCCTGCGGAACGTTCCCTGGCCGCTGCATCTCGGCCAGGCGCCGCGCGAGCAGGTCGGCCACTTCCTGGGCGGTGCCGAAGCGGTCTTCCGGCTTCTTGGCGTGCAGCCGCGCGATGAGGTCGCAGAGCCACTGCGGCACCTCGGGGATGATCTCCCGGATCGGCCGCGGCGTGTCTTCCGCCACCCGCTTGAGCACCGCGAGCGTCGAGTTCGCCCGGAACGGAGGCCGGCCGGAGCACATCGTGTACAGGACGCTGCCCAGGCTGAACAGGTCGGCGCGGTGGTCCATCGTTTCGCCCAGCGCCTGTTCGGGGGCCATGAACAGGGGGGTTCCCGCCAGCATGCCCGACTGGGTCAGGCTGGCGTCGTCGGCCGCGCGGGCCAGCCCGAAGTCGGTGATCTTGACGTGCTCGTGCGGACAGGCCTCGATGAGGATGTTCCCCGGCTTGATGTCCCGGTGGATCAGCCCGGTGGCGTGCGCGGCGGCCAGCCCCTCGGCGATCTGCCAGCCGATCCGCGCGACTTCGGGCGTCTCCAGCGGCCCCGCCCGGTCGATCCGCTGCTGGAGCGTCTCGCCGGGGATGAACTCCATCACCAGGTAAGGCAGCGGCTTCTCCTCGACCGCGTGGACCTGCACCACGTGTTCGTGCCGAACCCGGGCGGAAGACCGCGCCTCGCGCAGGAACCGCTTGCGGGCCGGCGAGGTGACGGCAAGCTGCGGGGCCAGCACCTTGACCGCGACGATGCGCTGCAGCACCTCGTCGTAGGCGCGGAACACGATGCCGAAGCCGCCGCGGCCGAGAATTTCGAGCACCTCGTAGTGCCCGATGCGTCCGAGCGAGCCGGGCCGGCAGGGCGCCTCAAGGAAGCGGAGCGAATCGTCCGCCTCGGCACGTTCTCCCGCCGCCGTGTCCAGCAGCTGTGCGGCCGGGCGGTCCAGGAGCGGGTCGGCTTCCAGGTGGGCACGCAGCAGCGTCTCGACCGCCCGGCGCAGCGCGGCGTCCTCGGCGCAGGCTTCCTCGATGAACGCCGCCCGTTCGGCGGGCGCCTTCTCCAGTGCCGCCAGGAACAGGGCTTTCATCTTGCTGGTGTTCGCAAACATAGGGGCCGCTCGGTTCGGTGGTGTGGCGAGATCTCCGAAGGGGCGGAGCAGGGATCGTCGTGCGACGACCTGCCCCCGAACGGAAGCTCACTATTCCAATGCGAAAAAAGAGGCCGAAGTGTCTCACGGCGGCGCGGAAAAAAATCACCACGGCGGGGCGTCGCCCTCGCCGCCGATGGCGCAGCGGAGCCACGCCCTGGCAAAACTCCACTGCCGATAGGCGGTTGCGCGCGACACGCCGAGGACTTCCGCAGCCTGTTCGATGGACAGCCCGGCGAAGAAATGGAGCTGGACGATCTGCGCCGCTCCGGGGTCCGCCTCGGTCAAGCGGACGAGGGCTTCTTCCAGGGCGATGATCTCGTCGGGGAGCGGCCGAACGGGCGCCTCGCGGTCTTCCAACTCGACCCGATGCAGCCCGCCGCCGTGCTTGGCGGCTTTCTTCCAGCGGGCGTTCTCGACGAGGATGCGGCGCATGGCCTCCGCAGCCACGGCGAAGAAGTGGCCCCGGCTGTCGAATTTCTGCTCGCCCACCAAACGCAGGTACGCCTCGTGGACCAGGGCGGTCGGCTGGAGCGTCTGCCCCGGCTTCTCAAGGGCCAGCTTGCGGAGGGCCAACTGGCGCAGCTCCTCGTAGACCAGCGGCAGAAGCTGCCCGGCGGCCTGGGAATCGCCTTGGCTGATCGCCGACAGGATTTGGGTCACTTCGCTCACGGGCGATACCCGGTGTCCAGGGACAGGGCTGGGAAATCGCCGCCAAGCTCCCTGCATCACCGCAGAGCCTGCAGGCGGATTCCGCAACCGAGAAAATGTCCGGTCACTCTATGGGCCGCGACCACGACTTCAAGGCCGTCGGCGACCCGTCGCCCGCCCCGCGCCACAAGGAAGGACGAGTTTGCAAACGTCTCATTGCTACCCGTGCATTGCAGAACAGCCCGCTGGCGCAGGCCGTTCGCCCCGCCGTCGTTTCGCATCCTGCTCCGCTACCAGCGCGCCAGCAGAGCGAGCTTCTTGTCGCGGTAGCGCGGGATGGCTTCGACGTGCAGCACGCCGAGGATGCCGTCGATCTCGGAGCGCACCCGGCACATGGCCACGCGGTTGCCGTGCTGCCTGCCCCAGCGGTGGAAGTCGGCGATCATCATGACCGCCGCCGTCGACATCCGCCGCACGTTCTTCAGGTCGAGCAGGATGCGCAGGTTCGGGCGGTCCAGCTGCTCGCACAGCTCCGACTTGATGAGGGCGATCTCGGCCTCGTCGACGAGCATCGTGTCGTTGAAGCGCACGGTGGTGACGCCGGCCTCGACGCCGACGCGCAGCCGGCCCTTGACCTGCCCCTTGATCGCGTTGAGCTTCTGGATGATCGCCGTCGCGGCGGACGAGGCGTCGGTGATGCGGTGGAACTCGTCGACCTCGTCGACGTTGTTCTCGCCGCGCACGTCCAGGCAGCGCGAGGCCCATTCCTCCAGGTCGCGCTGCGACAGCGGCTTCTCGCGGAACTGGATCAGGAACTCGAGGTTGCCCACGCCGATGCGGTCCCCCGCGTGCAAAGCCCACTCCGTGCCCGGGGGCAGCACCGTCCCGTTCACGACGGTCGGCAGGCCGCTGTCCATGTCGCGCAGCGACACCTTCTTCTCGTGCGTCACGAAGGCGCAGTGCCTGCGCCCGAGGTTGTCGTTGCGCAGCTGGCACATCGGGTCGGTCCCGATCAGGAACAAATCGACCGTGATCGGGATCGGCAGCCCTTTTTTCCTGCCCCGCGTGACAATCAAATAGAACTTCATCGAGTTGCAACTCCCAGGTCGGGCGACTTGGTTCGCTTGGGGCGAAGCGGCGCTTCATCCTAGCATGCGCATCGCCGCGATGGGGGAAAAGGGAGACGATCATCTCAAGCCCCACCATGAGCGAAGCGATTGGTGGGGGTCGAACCTTGCGACCACTCACCCCCAGGAATCGCTTCGCTCA
>JAYSSW010000184.1:0-4795 GCA_043720335.1 Planctomycetia bacterium | reverse complement strand
CTCGGCTTGGTGCCGGGTTGGTAGACGTAACGGGCCGTCGCCTTTTAAAAGGCGTCTCGCGGTATGCGGCTCGTGCTTCAGGGAACGGCGACGATTGAAACGGTTTGGGCACTTCAGGCCCTGTTTTTCAAACGTCGCGACACCGCGAAGTGACACGTCAATTTGCGGCGTCGCCGGGAACTTTCCCGTGCTTTACGTCGAGGTGACGTCGGCTTCGCCTTGACGGATGGAATGGTCTCGACGGTGTGTCGAGCGTCAACGAAGACCGGCTTGTGAGCAGATCCTGCGAGTGTGCAGTCTGCTCCGCCTCTGCTTCGCCTATTACCCCGTAGTGTAACGGTAGCACAAGAGATTTTGGCTCTCTTTGTCCTGGTTCGAATCCAGGCCGGGTAGCTTCGATGTCGATTGATGCCGGGCGGTGCTGAGAAGCGCCGCCCGCTTTCATTTCAAGGGGTTGCGGCGATTTGCTGGGCGATCCGTCAAAGATGCCCAAGGTGTGCTTTAGAGCCGTTTGGGGCCGTTCAGCGCCCCCAGTCACTACAGCAGGCACTACAGCATTTTGCCCCTCGGTGCCGGTCATGCGAAGGGGGCATGCCTCAACTTCCCGGCCAGTCGGCACAAGGTTAGGCAGTTTGTCCACGGCCCCCGCCAAGTCGTGCAGTCGGCGGTGCGTGTAGCGGGCGGTGAGAAGCGGCGTTGAATGTCCGGCCAGTTCCTGCGCGGTCCGCAGGTCCACGCCATGCCGGCCCAGCATGGTCAGATAGGTGTGCCGAAGGGCGTGGAAGTCGGCGTGCTCCGGCCCGTCCGGTCCTTCGACAGCGTAGGGGATGCCCACGGCTTCGAGGTCGCGGCGGAGCATCTCCGCGCCGGAGCAACCACTTGACCATGTCCCGCCCCAAACCAACGTGTTCGCGGGCTTGTTCTCCAGGTAATCGCGGAGGGCGTCGGCCACGTCGGCGGGCAGGGGTTGCACTTTGGTCCGGCGGTTCTTCGCGAACCGGGCGGCGGTCGTCACGGTGGGCGAATTGGCGTTCAGGTCGAAGTCGGCCGGCGTCAGGTTCGCCAAGGCGTTCGCCCGGAACCCGGTGCCAGCGGCCACGAGGTAGAGGAAGAACCGATCTTCCCCCGTCAGCCCCCGGAAACTGCGACCGCTTGCTCTCGTGCCGGCGAGAAGTCGCTGAAGTTCTTCGGAGGCGAGTTCGCGGCGAGCATGGCGAACGTCCACGGCGGCGTTCACGAGCGACAGCGCCTTGAGAGGGTTCGAGCCGGCCCGGTCCTGCTTCACGAGCCATTGGAAGAACGCTCGCAATGCACGGATGTAGTGGTTCACGGTAGTTGGCCCGATGCCCTTCGCGGCTTTCTCGGCGACAGCTTGGACCGTTGCTCGGGGCAGGCGGCGGGCCGGACCGGCTCCCACGGTCGGCAGTCGGTGGCGTGCCACGAACCGCCGAACCGCATCGACACCGATGCCAAGCAGCTCCGCCACGTCCGACGACGCGAAAACGTCCCCGGGCGGAATCTGGGCGATGCGTCCAGGGCGGCGGAGGTCGGCGAGCCAAACGGAAACTTTTTCGAGTTTCACGTCAGCCAGGAAAGCGAAGCCGCAACCGTTCATCGTCGCGGCAATCTTCGCGACGGTCGCACGGACATGAGTGTCGCAGTTGCCCTTCGCTTCGAGGGCAGCCCCGTAGTCCTTCAGGTGGTCGGCAAGCGGTTTGCGGGTGTGCTCCTCAGCCGGATCGGTGAAGCCGGCCCGCACCCGCGAAGCGTTGCGTTCCATCTCGGCGGCGAGTTGTTCGGTCGCCTTCAGGTCAGCAAACCCTTTGACGCGGCAGACGGTGCCGTTCGCGTCACGGAGGTCGAAGTACCATCGCTTCGAGGGCTGAAGATATTTTGCGCCGTCCTTCGACAGAGGATAAAGGACGTGCCGGCCCTTCTCTTTGATGCGGGCATGCGGCATGTCCTTGTGTTCGACGATCTCGGTGCCGGAAGGAATCGAGCGGACGTTGGTCATCTTGTACGGTTTGGGCATGACGAGCGGTCTTTCTGGAAAGAGCCGGCCCGCTCGCCCCGCTTTCCAGGTCGGGGCGAGCTGACGCGGCCAAAGACGTTTGCAGTATACCCGGCAGCTGGCGAGCGCGCCAGGTCCGTTTCGAGTTCGGCTTCTGGTTTGATGAGCGACGCCAACGAGTTGGCGTTGCGAGATACACCGGCGATAAATTGCGGCACCAAGATCGACAATCGACGAAACTCGATATTCCCAATGCTTCGCGCAGTTTCGTCGATTGTCGATCATGTACTGAGAACGAAAACTCGCGTGGGTCGGCCGCCGCTGGGTGGCTGGCGATCTTCCCACCGGCCCAAGTCGGCCTTCGCCAAATTTTCGAGGGCTGATTCGGCTTCACCCGGTTTCTTCAGCCACGAGCAGCCGCGTTGCACCTCACGCGCCGTCGCCGATCCTCCGCGATTCACCAGCCAATCAACCAGCCGCCGTTGGTCGCGCTGCGTGTCGTTTTCGTCCAGCATGGCATAGACGCGCAGGGCCTCGTTCTTGAACCAGGTCGTCAGGGAGATGGCTGCGTTCATGCTCGCCAGGTCCACGAGGTTCTCGTTGATGAGGGTCTCGTCCTTTGCGGCCCAGCGAACGAAGTGGATCACAAGCGCGATCCGGGCCGCGTACTCTTCCAGTTTCGACCACGCGGCTGACAGGTCGCCAGCCAAGTTCACCTGCTCATCCGCATGGGAGTTGTGGTAGACGATAAAGGCGGCCTTCGCCTCGGGCGTCAGGCGGACCAGCACAGGACTCACTTCGCCGTCGCTGCCTTCAACGGGTTGCAGGTCGTCATAGAGTCGATCAAACAGTCGTGAAAGTTTGGCGACCGCCTTCGGGTCGATGTCGGCGTCCGTCCACCGCTTCGCCTTGCGCGGGGGGTTGGTGAGGAGCATGCGGGCCGCCAGGCCGGATTCCCGATGCTCCGGTCCCAGGTTGCGTCGCAGGATGCCGGGCTGGATGCCGCCGACCACGCACACCGCCGCCTGTGGTACGTGGATCGTGCGGGGCATCCCAGTCTTGCGGTCAATCGTGATGCTCTCCGCATTGAACATGCTCAGAAAGTTGGCCGAGTCCGCACCGCCTTTCCCTTGGCCTGCGTAGCGGTCGAACGAGCCGAGCCAGCCGGCCAGTTCGTCGCGAGCCAGGAGCAGGCCGCGTCGGTTCTCTGCGAGGATCGGCGCCAGAGCTTCTACCGTGGTATCGTTCACCACGAACCGCTCGCAAGGCGGATAGGCCGGCTTCTCCGGCGGGTCGTCGGACTTGTTCTTGTCACGTTCCCAGGCTTGATTGCTTTTCTTCCATCGAGCCAGTTCGGTCTGGTACTGCCGCTCCGCTTCCGCGTGCCGCACGAATGCTTTGCGTTGTCGCTCGTCAACGGGCCGCCTGACCAATTTGAACGCAGGGGTCTTCGCCGTGCCGCTTTCGCCGACGATGGCTCCCCAGAGGATCGGCGGCGCAGACCAACCGCGTTTGAGTTCGAGTCGGCGCGTGTTGCCGATGGCTGCCGCCAGCGCCACCAGCATGGGAAGTGCCAAGTAGGAGGTGTCGCAGTTCGTGGCCTTCGCTCCGGCGTCCACGAAGGACCGCACCGGCTCAGGCAGTTGGTGCACGGGGAAAGGCTGGAACCGCTTGTGTTGATGGGAATCCGCTTCGCCTGGTCGCGGTTCCACCTCCGTTGCCAGAGCCTGGATTTCCGCCCGCATGCCGTCGCCTTCCGCCGCATCGCCGTGGGCATCGATCCAGTCCACGATGTCGCCTTTGTCGGGCAAGTTGGGCAGGTTCACCACTTTAACCACAGAGGCTGGTGACAGAGTCGCCAGGATGCCGGCCACGGTGTCGGCGTACTTTTGTCCAGGACCGTCGTTGTCAGGCAGGATCCAGACTTCCTTGCCCGCGACAGGCCGCCAGTCGGTCTTCGCTGCCGCGTCCGAACCGCTTGCCGATGTTGTCGCCACGAAGCCAATTCCGCGAGCTGCGTCGGCCGCTTTCTCTCCTTCGCAGACAATGACGAGTTTCGCCGTGATGACTTCGGCCAGGTTGTAGAGGGGAAGCGGTGCAGGCATCGCGATCAGCTTCCAACCGTTGGGATGCTGGGATGCCGGGCGGATGTCCTTCGTCCCGTCCTGCCGATCCCAGCGAATCACCCAGCCAACGAGTTCGCCGTCAGCGCTCCAGTAGGGCCACTTCGCTGAGTGTTTGCTGCGCATTCGCCGGTCCCACTCGGCGATAGCCTCGTCGTCCGTGGCGAACACGGCATCATCGTCCTTGGGCTTGCTTCGACGGCTGGAGGGCTTGGCCTTGCCGTTTCGGCCTGATGCCGGCCAGTCGCGGTCCGGGAACAGGTCCGAGATGGCCAGGCCGAGCGCGGCGCAGACGGCTTCAATCTTGCAGCCGGCGTGGCACTTCATCACCACCTTGCCGCCATCGCCTTCCGAAAGGCTCAGACTTGCTTTGCGGTCGTCATGCGCCGGGCAGCGGGCGGACCAGCCGGCTCCGCACTTCCTTGCACTGGGCAGCTTGTCCAGGATTTCTTGAAGGGGCGTCATGACTGCACCGACTTCGATTCTTCATCGAGCCAGGTGGACCAGCCAGCAGCGCCGCGAGTTTTGCCCTCGGCAGCGCAATGCGGTAGGATTGGCATTGTTATTACGCCGGCTCGAAATCTGCTCTATAATGCTATTATGGTCCACATCGCCCGACAACTCCTTCGCCCTATTGGAGGCGAGTCATGCCGATCTCATT
>JAYSSW010000183.1:0-4797 GCA_043720335.1 Planctomycetia bacterium | reverse complement strand
GCCGCCGTCTGTGGCGGCGGGGTCGACACACGCCACAACCCCGCCGCCTCAGACGGCAGCGGGCTTGAGAATTTGCATCATTCAAAAGGGGCGACGCTACTTCTTGTCCTCGACGCGCACGGCGTAGAAGCCGGTTTCGCGTTCCTGCAAGCGCGACGTGCCGGCGATCGCCCTGCCGTCGCCTGTGAACATCAGGCCGTTGTAGCTCTGGAAGGTGCGCGGGAAGATGACGCGGAACTGGATGCCGTAGGCCGGGTTGCCGCCGGCTTTGCCCGCGACCTCGTACTTGACGCCGTCCTTGTCCGAGAAGAAGTGGCCCCCCACGTCGCCGTCGTCGGCGACGATGAGGTGCAGTTCGCCGGTGCGTCGGCCATCGTCGAACAGCTTGTAGACGCCGTTGAAGTAGCGCATCTCGAACTTCTCGCCGACGACCAGCTTCGGGTTCTTCGTCGGCGTCGCTTCGGCGAGATGCTTCGTGACGAGGTACATCTCGGCTTTGCCGACCGGCTCGACGTGGGAGTCGTCCCCCTTGACGACGAAGCGCAGGTCGCCGCCGAGCTTCGTCGGCACGATTTGGCCGATGTCGAGGCTGAAGCGGAAATCGTCGAACAGCCGAACGTTCTGTCCCGTCGCCACCGCTGCGCGTTCCTCGCCTTCGCGGAACGTCGTGAAGCGGTCGATCAGCAGGATCGGCAGCGACTCGGTCTCCGAGATCTTCTGCCCCGCCGGCTGCAGCAGCAGCTTGGCGAAGCGGCCTTCGTTCGTCTTGACGACGACGAACGTCCCCGCGACGCCGGGCAGCACACTGCGGTTGCGGACCATCACCTCGGGGGTCAGCTTGGTGATCTTCTCGACGCCCGGCGCCGTTGGCGCCTTCTTCAAGACCGGGTTGAAGTAGAGGTCGAACGAGTCGGCGCGCAGCGGCGCCGGCAGTAGCAGTGCCAGCGCGACGCAGCCAAGAGCGCCGAAGCGAATCATGACACGATCTCCGCGAGGGGAAACGAAAAAACCGCCCGTCGCAGCCGATGTGCGACGAGCGGTGTCATGGTAGCACAATCGCTACTTCTTGGCCGCGACGGGCGGGTGCGTGTAGCTCAGGCTCAGCAGGGCGAAGGCGGTGGCGAGGTCGCTGTTGCTTTCGCCGAACGTCTTGTCGCCGGTGTTGGTCCAGCTGCCGTTGGCGGCCTGCTTCTTGGCGAGGGCCTGGAACAGTTCCATGCGCCAGTCGTGCTTCTGGCCCTTGGCGTCCTCGAAGCGGTCCTCGCCCCAGGCGGTCATCGCCTTGCCGAAGGTGTGGTAGTAGTAGTAGAGGCCGGCGCTGCCCATGCCGGGGTTCTCGTCGAGGGTCCAGTGGTTGCGGACCCAGCCGATGGCGGCCTTGACGCGCGGGTCGTCCTTGGCGACGCCGGCGAAGAGGAAGGTTTTCAGGCCGTTGTAGGTCATGCCGCCGAGCGAGCGCAGGCCGCCGTCCTTGGTGGCGTAGCCCCCTTCCGTCTTGTCTTTGTCGCTGGGGACGTAGGTGAAGCCTCCCTTGTCGTCCTCGGAGGTCTTCTTCGCGAAGGGAAGCTCGTTGGTTTCGCCGGGCAGGTTCTGGCAGCGACTGATGAACTTCAGCGCCTTTTGGATGGCCGGGTCGTCCTTGGGCAGCCCCGACGCGAGCAGGGCTTCGACGGTGAAGGCGGTGTTGGAAGCGTCGGGGCGCGACTTGGCGTCGTAGCCGAACCCGCCGAAGAAGGCGCTTTTCTCGTCGGGGTCCTGCTGGATCTTGAGGAGGAACTTGTTGGCGTTGGCGATGACGGCGGTGTACTTGCCGTCCTTGTTCACGTCCTTGAACGCCATGATGGCGACGCTGGTCGTGTAGTTCGCCAAACCTTTGCTGTAGACGCCGCCGTCTTCCTTGACCTGGCTTTGCAGGTATTCCAGGGCCTTGACCATCACCGGTTCCTGCGGGCTGACGCCGTTCTTCGCCAGGGCGGCGACGACGATGGCGGTGACGCCGGGTCCGCCCAGTTTCGGGGCGAAGCTGCCGTCCTTGTTCTGGGTCGTCTTCAAGTAGGCGATCCCTTTGGCGAGGACCGCGTCGACCTCCTTCGCGCTGGGGCCGACTTGCTGAGCATCGGCGGGCCGAGCGGCGCCCAGGCCGATCGTGATCGCCGCGAGAACCATCATCCATCGGTTGAGCCGCATGGGGTTGCTCCTGAGGTGAAAAGCGGATGTCGCGTCCATCATAAACGAACAAGGGGATTCGCAGCAAGCACCATGCCGAACCATCGGCACGTTGAGATTCTTCGCGAAGGCACGGGATGGATGCGGCCAAGGCGCTTCATGACCACGTCGTCCTTTGAAAGGACTGGCGACGAATCGCGCAGCGCTGGTCATTTTCTGTCATGGAAGGTGAGCCGGTCCAACCGATCGCGCGACAGGCGGATCTCGTCCATCGTGGGATGCGCGAGAAGGAAATCGCCATCGACGACGCGGATCGCCGTGCCGAACAAGCGATCCGGCGACACGCCTGGCGCCGGCCGAAATCGCACTTCGACGGCGGGTTTCACTTCGTTGAGCGACGCCCCCTTGAACGCGAAGCCGTGAAGCTGGCTCCACATGAACGACTGTTTGCCCGCCCTGCCGACGAAGACGACGCCTTGCTCGTCGGCGCGTTCGATGGCCCCGAGATACTGCGCACCGCCCGGCAGCAGCAGCACGTCGGCTTCCGCATTCGCTTCGAAGCGTGGCGGTCCCTGGCCCTGTTTCGCAATGTCGAGTTGGTCGAATTGCACGACGCCAGCCTTGCCCGCGACGGCTTGCAAGCGGACGCCCGTGACACGCAACGGCGACTTGGCGTTGTTCTCGCCGAGCAGCAGGTCATCGACATGGACCCGGCAGCGCTCGTCTGCGAAATCGACCTGGAGCAGACGCATGCCTCGGCCGCGCGGCAGCTCGGAACGGCGACGCCAATCGTCCGGCGTCGTGACGTTGGCGCCGTCGGCGTGGAAGCATGCGAGCCAGATCGGCTCCTTGCCTTCGAGGCGCAATTCCAGCTGCCAGCCGAGCGGCGTATCACCTGCTTCGTCGTGGAACGCGACGGTGATTCGACCCGCTTCGATGGCGGGTTTCCAGGTTCGCTCGATCGTTTGTCCAGCGGCTTCGAGCTTGGATCGCTTTCCTTCGTCGGGCGACTGTGCGATCACGCGCAGGAAGCCGTCGGGCTGCTCGATGCCGACGACTTCGCTGCGGTCGAAGGTGCGCTTCAAGCCGAAGCTGGCGTGGAACTCGACCTGCTTGGCGTCGCAGCGCAGCAGTTGGCCGCTGAGGGTTTCACCCGTTCGCAAGTGCAGCCGCAAGGTGGCGGGAACCTTGGGCAGCGGCGTCGGTTGCGACGCGAACGTGACGCTGCGCAGATCGGCGACCGGGAGCTTCTTGCCGGTCGCGCGGACCGTGAAGTGGTCGCTGGCCAGGTCGCCGACGCGGCGCTGGCCTTTGCGATCCACCGCGTCGTCGGCGATCAGCTCACCTGCTTGCAGAATCAGCAACATCCGCCAAACCAGCCGACTCGACAGCATGCCCACCTCGTCCGCGTGGATTCGCTACTTCCGACCTGAGTCGATCTTGTGTCGGTCGGCAGTGGAAATTATAATAGCTTAAGCAAGACGCAGCGATCAGGAAGACGGGAGCGACCGTGGCAGATCGACCACGAGTGCTGGTATTTACGCCGACCGATGCACCGCCGCCTGCCACCGACGACCACAACGCTCCCGCCTGGGACCTGGTCACCGTTGGCAGTTTGGAGGAGGGGCTGGCGCGCCTCCAGAGCGAATCGTTCGACGGCCTCTACTGGCCCGCCCAGACCAACGGCTGGGTTCGACTCCAGGTGCTGCTCCAGAACGAAACGATCCTGGGCGCCCTCGCCGAAGGAGTCGCCGTCATCCAGCCCGACTGGCGCATCAAATGGGCCAACGCCACCTTCGAGCGCTGGTGTGGCCAACCCGTCCTCAACCGCATCTACTACGAGGCCCTCGGCTATCCGGCCGTCATCGGCAACGACGGCTCACCCCTCCAGACCGCGCTGCGCGGCGTCTGCGTCAACACCCGCTTCCACCGCAAGGACAACCAGTACCTCGACGTCCGCATCACGCCGATCTTCGACGCCAACCGCAAGGTGGTCCAGCTCATCAGCCTGTGCCGCGACGTGACGGCCGAGGTGCAGCAGCGGCAGAAGCTCGACGCGCTTCACCAGGCTGCGGTGAAGCTGTCCTACCTCGAGACCAAAGACCTGACCGAGATGAGCCTTGATGAACGTGTCGAGCAGCTCAAGTACAACATCCGCCAGCTCACGCACGACCTGCTCCACTACGACGTGATCGAAATCCGCCTGCTGGAGCCGCTGACGGGGCTGCTGCGGCCGCTGCTCTCCGACGGCATGACGCCGGAAGCCGCCGGCCGCACGCTTCACGCCAAGGTCACGGGCAACGGCGTGACGGGCCATGTGGCCGCGACGGGCAAGACGCACGTCTGCAGCGACACCGCCAACGACCCGCACTACATCCAGGGCGCCGAGGACGCGCGCAGCTCGCTGACGGTCGCGCTCAACTACGGCGACCACGTCATCGGCACGTTCAACGTCGAAAGCCCGCAGCTCAACGGGTTCGGCCCCGACGACGTGCAGTTCACCGAGATCTTCTGCCGCGAGCTGGCCGCCGCGCTGCACACGCTCGACCTTCTCCTGGTCGAGAAGCAGACGACCGCCACAAGATCCGTCGAGGCGATCAACTGCGAAGTGAGCATTCCGATCGACGAGAT
>JAYSSW010000182.1:0-2219 GCA_043720335.1 Planctomycetia bacterium | reverse complement strand
TCGAGATACTCGTGCCAGCCCGCGACCGCCAACCCGCCCGCCGCGACGGGAAGCGCCAGCGTGGCGAGCACGCCGGGCGGTAGCGAAGCGCGCGGCAGCAGCAGCCCAACGACCAGCACGGCCGCCGCCGCCATGAGGAAAACGCGCTGATAGAGACACAAGGGGCACGCCTTCAGTCCCATGCCGACGCTGAGGTAGATGGTGCCGAACACGCCGACCCAACTGACTATCGCGGCAAGCACGACCCACGGCGATTTCCCCGACGGTTCCGACGTGAGCATGGCGAGCCTCCTTTTCGTGGAAGAAACACGGCGCTGCTTTCGTTATACTTTGCACGGTCAAGAACAAGGCTCGATAGGCAGGCCCCACTAACCCTGAGCGCAAGCGAGGGGATCGCAAGGAACCATGCAAGCGGACATTCTCGTTCCGCGAGTCTTCCGGCGATCCCCTCGCTCAGGGTTAGTATGGGAAGCCTGCCGCGAATCGATTTCATCCAAGGAGCGCCCCGTTGCCGTTGATCGAGCAAGCGCGGCCGGAGCACTGGGCCGCCGCCCTGGACCTGGCGCTGGCGCCCGACGACGAGAGGCCGAGGCGCGTCCTCGACCTGCTCGCGCTGCTGGCGCGCGGCGACATCGACCCGCGCGGACTGTGGATCGCGCGCGACGGCAACACCGTCGTCGGCACGCAGTTCTGCGTCGCGCTCGGCGGCCGAAGCTGCCAATTCTGGCTCCCCCAGGCCATCAGCGACGATGTAGCGGAAGCGTTGACGCGCGCCGGCCTGGCGTGGTGCTGGGACGCGGGCTGCGCCCTGGCCCAGGCGATCCTGCCGGGCGACCTGCTCGGCGCCGCGACCCCGATGCTGCGGGCCGGCTTCCGCCACGTCACGCAGATGGCGTTCCTGCAACACAGTCTGCGCGAACTGCCCGAACCGTCGTCGTTGCGATTCGCGACGTTCGACGAAGTCGGGCCCGATCTTTTCGAAACGACGTTGGGACGCACCTATGAAGGCACCCTCGACTGCCCGGAGCTGAACGGCGCCCGCAGCAGCAGCGACATTCTCGCCGGCCATCGCGCGGCGGGGCTGGACCGGCCGGAACTGTGGTGGCTCGCCTGGGCCGACGACGAGCCGGCCGGCGTCGTGCTGCTCACCGAGCCGCCCGATCGCCTCGCATGGGATCTCGCCTATGTCGGCGTCGTCCCGCCGCAGCGCCAGCGCGGCATCGGCCGGGCGTTGCTGCTGCACGCGCTGCACGCCGCCGCGAGCGAAGTCTGCTCGTCGCTCGCCGTCGCCGTCGACGTGCGCAACGCCCCGGCCCGCAGTCTTTATGAATCCGTCGGCTTCACGGCGCTCGACACGCGCGAAGTGCTGCTGTGCCTGCGGAGCTGGCAGGAGGCGTGACGCCCCGTCTCGCCTTACCCGACGAGTTCCACGCGGTCGAGCCGATCCGCCGCCCATTGGATCTTTTCGCGGCTCAACGTCTCGCCGGAATCGTCCGGGAACGCGAAGCGGACCTCGGCACCGTGCTTCGCGAGCGTTTTCAGGAAACACTCGAGCGGCTTGAGCACGCCCGCCGGGATGTTGCGGATCACTTCGTCCCGACACTCGCCCTCGACAACCGCGACGACGGCAGCCGCGACATGGCGAAGCGACTTCGCGTGCAGTTCGAGCCGCGCATGGTCGTGGAGCCAAAGTGGCGAGAATTCCAGGCCGAACGAGCCGCGATGGACCTCGGTCAACCGCAGCCCTGGCAACGATTCGTTCGTCGCCCGGCCGTTTCCGCCCGCTGCTTCGTGTTCGTCGTGGAGCGCCTGTTCGACGAACATGCGCTCGTACAGCGCCATGGTTTCGGCCGCCAGGACGGGCCGCACGCCATCCTGCCCCGGATCGCCGTCGCCCTTCAGGAAGTACGCCGCGCGCGGCAGCTCGTCCGGCGGCGCGTCGGCGCCTTGGAGCCGAATCGCTTCGAGCTGCTCCTCGATGTCCGCCAACCGCACCTGCGCCTGTGCGGCGATGACGGGATTGTCGCCAGCTCTCTCAAGATCCCTGCGGAAATGAGCCGCTCGGATCTGCAGGGATGTTCGTTCGTTCATGGAGTGATTCCCAGGGTGGTTCGAGCATCGTCGTCGTCATCGGACGTGATTCCCAGTTCGATTCTTACCATTCCTTTCCAGAGATGGTCGCGACGATGGGCGAGGAGCGCGTACCAGTATTTGGAGAG
>JAYSSW010000181.1:0-2220 GCA_043720335.1 Planctomycetia bacterium | reverse complement strand
ACCATCAAGCGACCATTGACAACCCTACGAGATTCGCACCGCGAGCGGGGTTTTGGAGACCCCCTTGGCGGCGCGGCCGACGGCGAGCTGGTCGCCCGTCTTGAGCGGCGTGGAAGCGGCGACGAGCTTGCCGTTGAGGAGCGTGTCGTTCTTGACGCCGACGCGGGGAATGACGCACCAGGCGCCGTCGGTGAAGTCGAGGGTGAACTGGACGCTGCCCCAGTAGACGCTGTCGTCGCGGTAGAGCTGCGAGCAGAGGGCGCTGCCCATGTCGGTGCGGACGCGGAAGGCCAGCTCCTTGCCGTCGCGGGCGATCAGCGTCAGCACGCCGGTCGTCGGCATGATCGCCGGCGCCGGGTCGGCCTTCACCGGCGCTTCCGGCGTCTCGGCGTCCCACAGCGGCGGCGTGCGCGGCGGTGAAGGAACCGCAGGTACTGCGTGCGCGGCGACGGGCAGCGGCGACGGCTCCTTCTTGAACGCGATCGGCGGGGGCAGCGGCGAGACCGGGGGCGGCGGCGTGCCGGTCAGCGCGTGCTGCACCTCGAGCGCGGTCGGGCGGTTGGCCGGGTTCGGCTCCAGGCAGCGGAAGATCATCTCCTGCACCGCCGCGTTCGTCGCTGGCGCGTTCATCGTGCCGATCAGCTTCGGCATCTTCGCGGTTCGTTTCAACACCGCGCTTCGGTACGGGTCCATGTCGTCGAACAGGTAGGGGTGGCCGCCCGCGAGCAGTTCGTAGAGCATCAGGCCGCAGGTGTAGACGTCGGAGGCGAGTCGCGGGACCTCGTTGCGCAGGTGCTCAGGCGAAAGGTAGCCGGGCGTGCCGAAGTAGCCCTCGTGGCCGTGCCAGGGGGGCTGCCGGTCGGCGAGGATGGAGAAGTCCATGTCGATGATCTTGAGCCGGTAGCGCATCGCGATCGTCTTGTCCTCGATCAGCATGATGTTGTCGGGCTTGAGATCGGAGTGGACGATGTTCTGCTTGTGCAGGGCGTTGATGCCGCCCAGCAGCACCTTCGACATGATGACGCGCGACTCCCAGCTCACGGTGGCCGGCTTCTTCTGGACCTTGTCGAACACCTGCTGCAGCGACCAGCTGTGGTCGAGGAACTCGAAGACCTGGAAGTAGCAGCGGGCTTCCTCGAAGGCGTCGAGGAAGCGGTAGCAGAAGTTGCAGGTCGGCGGCGTGTCGATGCGCTGCTTCAGCTCCTTCTGGTAGGCGATGTAGCCCTTGTACCACTCGACGCGGATCGTCGGCGACTTGTACTGCTTGAAGAAGACCGACTGCCCCTCGCGCGTCTTCGCTTCATAGGAGATCGCCATGCCGCCGGAGTTGAGGTGGCGGAGGATGGTGTAGCCTTTGATCTTTTCATCGGGCCGGTAGACGCGAGGCATCTCTGTTCTCCGAAGCAGCGGGCAGCGGGCTTGACAGCGATCTACAGCGCCGGCACTTCCGACTCGATGGTGATGGTCTTGGCGAGCTGCTGGAGGATCTGCCTGAAGTTCTCCTTGTCGGCCGTAAACTTCGCCAGCGAGTCCTGCGGGTTGGCGCCGCCGCTGACGACGTTCCACTCGGCCTTGTCGACCTCGCTGAGCGGCTGGAAGCACGGCAGGTCGGGGGCGAACAGGTGCAGCACGATCTTGTTCTGGATCAGCGCGTTGATGACGTCGTTGACCGTCCCGCCGCGAGGCTCCTTCATCGGCTCCTTGTACGGGGCGTCGGTGAAGACGATGATGAACCGCCTCGCCTCGCCGCGATGCCGCCAGGCGTCGGGCCGGAGCTGGGCGCCGCGCTCGGTCGCCGGCATGCTCGCCAGCTGGTACAGTCCCTCCAGCAGCGACTCCGGCTCGTCGCCGCCCCCTTTCGCTTCGAGCTTCGAGAGCTGGCTGCGCAGGGTCTCGACCGACTCGACGAATGGGTTGTCGACGTACGGCTCGCCTTCGGAGATGTAGTCGTAGTCGCGGTAGCCGACGACCTTGGTGCGCCAGTCTTTGATGAACGAGTGGTTGTTGGCGCCCTTGCTGGTGAGGCTGGTGATGAACGCCTCGACGTTGTCCTTGACGGCGTTGATGCACGGGGCCATGCTGCCGGTCGCGTCGAGGAGGAAGACGATGTCGGCGACGCCTTTGATCTTGGGCTGCTGGCTCATGGAGGAGTTCCCGGATAGGTGAGGCGGAGACGGCCAAGGCGACTCCCGTCCATTGTAAGTGCCGCCGCCGCGCGAC
>JAYSSW010000180.1:0-4803 GCA_043720335.1 Planctomycetia bacterium | reverse complement strand
CAAGAACGAACTGGTCATCACCTACTTCGCCAAGACCGACAAGGCGACGCCGATCAACCTGACGAACCACAGCTACTTCAACCTCGCGGGCGCCGGGGCCGACTCGGTGCTGGACCACGAACTGAAGCTCGACGCGCAGGCGTTCACGCCGATCGACGACACCGCGATCCCGACCGGCAAGATCGAGCCGGTGAAGGGGACGCCGTTCGACTTCGCCAAGCGCACCAAGCTCGGCGCCCGCATCGACCCGCTCGTCAAGTCGGCGGCGCTCGGCTACGACCACAACCTCGTCCTCAGCAAGCGCGGCGTCGAGCCGACCTACGCCGGCGAGCTGCGCGACCCGTCGTCGGGCCGCGTGATGACGATCCTCACCAACCAGCCGACCATCCAGGTCTACACCGGCAACTACCTCAAGGAGCAGGTCGGAAAGGGCGGCAAGACCTACAAGCAGCGCAGCGCCGTCTGCCTGGAGACGTACCACTACCCCGACGCCGTCAACCAGCCCGCCTTCCCGTCGATCATCCTGCGGCCCGGACAGCAGTACAACCAGACGTGCGTCTACGCCTTCTCGGCGGAGTGACGGGAATGTCCGGGGAGAGGAACCGAGGGTGAGGGGTCATCCCACGTCCGAAGACAGAGAAGTGATGAAAGCCCAGGGACAGCGGTCCCTGGGTATGGCATACCCAGGGACCGCTGTCCCTGGGCTTTCCGTGAGATTCTGATCCCGGTCGTGCGAGAAATCCCTCACGGCGCTCAGGCTCGGACAAGCAGACTCGGCGTCGCGCTACCGCTTCACCAGCCGGTACGAGAAGGCGCCGAGGAGGGTGCCTCGCTCCACGTCGTGGCAGCTGGCGCACTGGCCGACGGCCCGCAGCGAGCCGACCATGCGGATCTCGCGGTTCTTCTGGCGGACGAAGTAGTCCTCCCCCTGGCTCAGCGCGTCGAGGGCGGCCAGCTCGAACTCGTCCGGGTCGCGCTGCTTCAGCTCCTTCAGCTTCTCCATGTCAGGCGCCAACAGCAACAGGCCGAAGTCAGGCAGGCCGGCGTCGGCGGCGAGCTTCCCGTTCCCCCCGGCGATCAGCGGACGCATGTCCGGGTTCGCCGGCGAGATGTAGACCCTCGGCTGCGGGTTCTTCACCAGCCCGACCAGATCGACCTGCGACATGCGCCAGACCGAGCGCACCGACGCGGCTTGCACCAGGTGCTTCTCGTTCCCCTTCAGAACGCTCAGGCCTTCCTTCGGTGCACGGGTGAAAACCGAGAAGTTCAGGGCGCTGATGCCGTGCAGCGGCTCCAGCTCCTTGGCCAGCTCCGCCTTCGGCTCCTTGTCGATGTCCTCGCTGGCCCACTTCTCCGGCGGCGGCGCGTTCAGCGGGCGGTACATCCGCTCCATGCCGAACCCCTCGCGCAGCGCGAACGTCTTGAACGCCTGCTCGTGCAGCTTCTTCATGGCGTCGTCGGGCTTGGCGAGCGCCTTCTCGGTCTCGGCGAGCCGCTTGACGGCGGCGTCGGTGAGGACCGGCTTGGCGGCGTCCTTCTTCTTCGCGTCGTTGACGAGGGGGAAGGCGAGGGCGGCGCCGGCGAGGAGCAGGCTGCCGAGGGCCACGCCGAGGGAAAGCATCGAGCGCATGGGAGACCATCCTTTCAGGGGGGGACGCCATCGCAGCAACGACGAGAGCCGCAGGGTGAAAGTTTGGCGGCGCGGGAATCTTTCGGGGAGGGAGACGTCAAGCCCCAGGGCAAAGCGAAGCGTAGCCCTGGGGGTTCGACCCCGCCGCCTAACGGCAGCGGGCTTGACGACATCGTTTTGAATTGCGCGCGGCTGCTACTTCGCCTGCTTCTTGTCGAGGTCGGCGACGAAGGCGCGGAGGACGACCTGGTCGGCGTCGTTCCAGGCGGGGAGCTTGATGGGGGGCATGCGGTCCTTCTTCTTGGACTCGACGCGGTGCAGGAGGCTGCCGGAGTCGTCCTTGAGGAAGAAGCCTTCCTTGAGGAGCATGCGGAAGTCGGCGTCGCTTTTGCCGGAGAACTTGAGGGAGTTGCCGATCTTGGCGTGGTGGCAGCCGACGCAGCCTTCCTTGGCGCCGGCTTTGAGGAGGGGCCAGACCTCCTTGTCGAAGCGCTGCTGGAAGGCGGCGCGGTCGGCGTCGTTGAGCTTGTCGAAGCTGCCGATTTCGCTGGCCGAGAGACGGACGAGCAGCCCGCCTGCGAGGGCCAGGAACGCCAGCGATGCGAGCGATGTTTTCACGACGGGGCCTTTCGGTGGGGCGAGGGGCCAGCGAACGGCCTGCGTGAGCGGGCTGGTCCAGGTTTGCAACGATTGAAAAATCCACCAGCCCGCTTACGCAGGCCGTTCGCCTGAGCGAACCCATGGGGGCGACGGAGAAGGGCCTCGTCCCCCTACTTCGTCGTCGGTTCGACGAAGTAGGCGCGGACGCCGTTGCCGGAGCCGGTGGGGCTGGCGAGGACAAGGAAGCCGTTCCCCTGCGGCTGGGCGGTGATGGAGCGGGCGTAGCCGTGGGAGGCGACGGACCAGTTGAGGTCGACGCTTTTGGCGGCGGCGGGGGCGGGGAACAGGACCAGCGCCCCGTCGTCGGTCTTCTTCTGGGCGACGACGGCGCCGTCGCCGAGGAAGCCGACGGCGCGGGCCTGGAAGGGGAGGTTGAAGGCGGCGGGGTTCCAGGTGCCGGCCTGGAACAGCTTGGAGGCTTCGTTGGCGGCCTTCGTCTTGACGAGGCTGAGGGAGCAGCAGCTGAGGAGCTTGCCGTCGGGGGAGAAGGCCAGCTGGATGGCCGTCTTGTCGACGAGGGGGGCGGAGTCCTCCCAGAGCAGCTGGTTGTTCTCGACGCGGAGGCGGTGGAGCTTGTCGCTGCCCTGCAGGACGACGGTCCTGCCGTCGGGGGACATCGCAACGGTGCGGACGGAGGTGAGGGTGGCGGGCTTCTTCTGGATGCCCTGGCCGACGAGGATCCCCTCCTTGAGATCGACCAGGGCGATGGTGCTGGCGCCGAAGGTGTAGGCGACGGCGAGGTGCGAGCCGGGGACGGCGGCGACGTGCTGGAAGGTCGCGCCGCCGGCGATGGTGCGTTTGATGGCGAGGGTGGCGGGATCGATGAGGAGGACGCCGTTGGCGTTGGCGGGGACAGCGACGGGGCCTTCGCTGGAGACGGCGAAGTCGGAGCAGAGCTGGCGGAGGTCGCCGACGCCATCGGGGACGAAGTCGGTGGAGCGGAAGCGGTGGATCTTGCCGTCGAGGGCGACGTGGAAGAGGCTCCTGCCGTCGGCGGACCAGGCGGGCATGGCGGCGCCGATCAGCCCGCCGGGCAGGCTGAGCGAGCGGATCGTGGCGGCGCCGGTCTGGGTCGGCGGCGAGGCGATGCTGGCGCCGGCCTTGGGGGGATCGATCTTGGGGAAGGGGTCCTTCTTGGGGAACGGGTCGATCTTGCCGGGGGCGTTGTCGCGGCGGATGGTGAGGGTGAAGTCGCCCTGCCCGCTGAAGTGGCTGGCGCGGACGATGTGGACGCCGGTCTGGGTCGCATCGAACACGATGCGGGCGTTGGGGTAGCCGCCGCCATCGTCGTCCGACACGAGAAGCTGGCCCGCTGGGGAGTGGAGGTACAGATAGGGGTCGAAGTTGTTGCTGACGAGGTCGATGGTGTAGCGCCTGCCCGCCTCGAAGGAGACGCGATAGATCTTGTGGGGTCTGTCGATGATGTCGCTGCGGTCGTTGGGGTCGAGCTGGCCGTTGTGGGTGTACAGGCCGGCACCGTCGAAGATGGCGGTCGTCTCGGCGGCGGGGGGGTTCTTGGGGAAGGGGTTCTTCTTGGGGAACGGGTCGAACTTCGGGAAGGGGTCCTTCTTGGGGAACGGGTCGAACTTGCCCGGGTCGGCGTCGCGGACGACGGAGAAGGTGTAATTGCCCTCCCTGCCGCCTCCCAGGCTGCTGGCGCGGATGAGGTAGACGCCGGACTGGGCGGCGGTGTGGACGATGCGCGAGTCGAGGCCCTGGAAGTCGTCGTTCTGATCGAGGATCTGCCCCGTCGGGGAGTAGAGGAACAGGTAGGCGTCGAATTCCTGGCTCTTGAGGTCGATGGTGTAGCGTTTGCCAGCTTCGAAGGGAACGCGGTAGACCTTGTGGCCCTTGAAGATGACGTCGTTGCGGTCGTTGAGGGCGAGGCGGTTGTTTTGCGAGTACTTGCCCGCGCCGTCGAAGACGACGTTGATGTCGACCCCGATGACAGGAGGAATCGGGAACTTGGGGTCGGGGAACTTGGGATCGGGGAACTTCGGGAAGGGGATGCCGGGTCCGGCGAGGCGGCGGATCTCCAGCGAGTAGGGCCCGAACTCGTTCCCGCCAAGGCTGGTGGCGAAGATGCGGTGCTGGCCTGTGGAACCGGCGACCCAGACGATGCACGAATCGAGGCCGACGGCGATGTTGAGGTCGTCGTTGAGGGTGAGGAATTTGCCCTGGCCGTCGAACAGGACGAGGAAGGCGTCGAGGTCGTTGCTGCGCATGTCGAACTGGTAGGTGGTGCCGGCTTCGAGGTTGACGGAGTAGTACTTGCCCTTGTGCGCGAGGATCTGGTTGCCGAAATTGATCTGGGCGGTGGCGTCGCCGAAAGCGAGCTGGTTGTTCTGGGAGAAGAAGCCGTTGCCGTCGAGGTTGGCGGCGATGACGGCGCCGCCGGGCAGGGGGACGCCGCCGGGCGGGACGCCGCCGGGGGGGAGCTTGACGATGGGGGCGATATTGGCGTCGCCGCCGGACATGACGAGCCAGCTGGTCAGCCCGATGCCGCCGCCGAC
>JAYSSW010000179.1:0-10034 GCA_043720335.1 Planctomycetia bacterium | reverse complement strand
AGGAGACTCGAAGGGCTGTCGTGCAGGCGCCACACGCTCTGAGCCCGAAGCGCCAAGCGAGGAAAACCGCGCGACGCGGAGAAGCGTCGCGTGTCCCGTTCGCCAAGGCGCAGCGAGGTGCGCGCGGCGACGAACCCCCATTCCCCGCTGCGCCTCGGCAGCCCCGACACGCGACGATCCCGCTGCGTCGGCGCGCGGCTTTCCTCGCTTGCGCTTCGGGCTCAGGGTTCGTAAGGCGAGGCGAAAACCTCATTCCTGACCGTTCAAGCTGCAAGCAACAAGGCGCTGCGCCCAACACACGGTCCTCGCATCGAGCATGGTTTCGTGCTGGGAAGAGGATCATCTGGCGCTTTGACCAACGCTAGAAATCGACGTTGAAGCGCATGCCGAAGCCTTGCAGCGCGCCGTCCTGGCGGCCGGCGTTGTCGGTGGCGGCGAACTCGCGGTGCATCCAGATGTAGTTCCACTGGACGCGCGTGTTCGGGTTGAGGTACCAGTTGAGGCCGAGCGTCGCCGCCTGGCCGGCGCCGCCGTTGATGCCGGCGTTGGTGAGGTCGACGTAGTCGTAGCGCAGGCCGACTTCCCAGGCGCCGCTGCTGAAGATGCTGCCGTTCTCGCCGTTGAGCAGGAAGAAGGGTTTGTTCGGGATGACGCGGTCGTAGCCGGGCCGGTCCTTCTTGTACTTGCGGTGGTCGGGGGTGAGGAAGCAGAGGGCTTCGACGTAGGCCGCCTGGGCGAGATAGGTGCCGCGCGCCTTCGCGCCGGTCGGCAGCTTGCCGTCGGCGCCGGGCAGCCCGCCGGTGTAGGCGTTCGTCACCCAGCTCGTCGCGGCTTCGGCGGTCAGTGTCCAGCGGCCCCACGCCGACGAGAACTCCAGGTTGGCGATCTGCTCGGCGTCGTTGCTGAAGATCGTGCCGGTGTTCAGGATGTTCGGCACCTGGAAGCCGCTGCCGGTGCGGACCAGCGGGCGGTCGCGGAAGCGGACCTGGTTCGTGTGCAGGTTGCGGTAGCTGTAGTCGGCGCCGACGTGGACCCAGAGCTGCTGCTCCTCGTCCCAGAACGGCAGGGCGGTGAGGCGGGCGTCGTAGGCGTACTCGCCGTCGCCGATGGCGGAGAAGTTGCGGTTGTTGTTCTGGAAGAAGCCGAGGCAGCCGTAGACGCGCTGGTCGAGCCAGGTCTGCTGGACGGTGACGCCGTTGGAGAAGTTGAAGTCGCCGTTGAAGGCGTCGAACAGCAGCGGGCGCTCGAGGAACACGAGGTTGCGGTCCTGGGTGGCGTTGGCGAAGTTGACGCTTTCGCGGTGCCTGCCGACGCGGACGGTGCCGAGGTACGGCAGCTTGACGAAGCCGATGTAGACCTCGTTGAAGCCGACCCCTTCGCCCGGATCGAACTCGGTGTTGGGGACGCCTTCGCCTTTGATGCCGAGCGTGCGCGGCCGCAGGTCGAGGCCCTGGGCGAACTCGTACTGGGCGAAGAATTCGATCTGCTCCCAGATCGTGCCGTTGAAGCGGATGCGGGCGCGGCGGAAATCCATGCCGTCGCTGAGGCTCCGTCCGGGGTCGGCGTAGTTGTTGAAAGCGCCGATGGAATCGACGGTCGCCTGGCTGGCGCCGTACCAGCCCATGTCGAACTGGGCGGTGCCGCCGACGCTGAAGCGGAACGCCTTGTCGGCGCTTTCGAGCCACATGCCGTTGTTCCAACTCGCCTGCATCTTGACGTTCTTGCCGAACTCGTGCGCCTTCACGCCCGTATCGGACGGCTTCGGCTCCGCGTCCTTCTGCTTGAGGTAGTCGGCCGCGATCTTCGACACGGTCGCTGCGGGCAGGTTGATCGAGTCATCGGGACTGGAGCCGGCTCGCAACTGCTGCATCTGGATCTGGAGCGACTGGTTCTGCTTCTCCAGGTGTTCGTTCTTCTGCTCCAGCTTCTCGAGCCGTTGCAGCAGCTTTTCGAGATCGACCTGCTGCGCGAACGCCGAGTGCAACGGAAGCAACAACACCGCGAGCGCGAGGACGCATGGCGGAAGCAGGCGGCGGAAGGGCGGGACGAGCATGCCGGGAGGTCCTTTCCAGCTTCGGAAAAGGGGAGCGAGCCTCCAAGCGATTTGGTCAGCCGCGCGGCGACGCGCCTGCCCGCGACCGGGTCGGCCGTTGCAATCGTTTCCATCCTCATCGGCGTTGCGATCCGCGCACTTGAAACTCCTTCACCACTGACGTGGCTCGAGGAAGGAACGCACGGTTTCTCTGATTCGCGGCGCGGCCGCGGGCCGATGATCGTGCCATACGATCTCGCGAATCAATGCGCCTTTTCCCAGGACATGGTCGACATGGACGAAGCTGCCGTCATGCAATGGATGCGCCTGGTGCTGGAGTGGGTCGGCTTCGGCACGCTCGTCGGGCTGATCGCCAAGGCCATCATGCCCGGCAAGGACACCGGCGGCGCGCTCGCCACCGTCATCATCGGCATCCTCGGCAGCGTCATCGGCGCCGCCCTGCTGGCGTTCTTCGTCGAAGGCCAGCGCATCTCCCCCATCAGCCCGCTCGGCTTCGTCGTCGCCCTCGGCGGCACCACGCTCCTGCTCGCCGTCACCCGCCTCATGAGCGGCGGCGGCTGGGGCAGGATGCTCGCCTTCCGGCGCGGCGGCGGCGCCGGGCGTCGCCGCGTGTCGGTGGACGTGGAGAAGTAGACGCGCAGCGTGATGTGGTTTTGTTCGGCCAGGAATGAAATTCCACGGCAGACAACTGCACTAACCCTGAGCGCAAGCGAGGGGATCGCTGGAACATTCGCGGAGTGAGATTATCCGCCAGCGTGGTTCCGTGCGATCCCCTCGCTTGCGCTCAGGGTTAGTGTGGGCGAGCAACGCTCGTTCCTGGCCTTGCAAAGAATTCGTCGCGCTGCGCGATCACGCCGCCTTGCGGTTCTCCTCGCCCGGCTCCACGTTCAGCGTGCTGCGAACCAGGTACGCGCGTTTGCCCTGGCTCTCGAAGTACGTGCGCGTGACGAGTTCGCCGATCAGGCCCATTGAGATGAGCTGCACGCCGACCAGTTCCAGCAGCACGCTCAGGTGGAGCAGCGGATTGCGGATCATCGACGTGTCGGTCCACCATTTCATGCCGAGCGTGATGAGCAGCGTGACGAAACCGAGCAACATCGCCATCACGCCGGGCAGGCCCATGACGTGCATCGGCCGGGTGACGTAGCTGTGCATGAACTTCACGGTGATGAGGTCGAGCACCACGCGGAAGGTGCGCGTCAGGTTGTACTTCGTCTTGCCCGCCGTGCGCGGGTGGTGCTTCACCTCGACCTGCGTGAAGGTCGCCCCGGCTTGCTGTGTCAGCACCGGGATGAAGCGGTGCATCTCGCCGTACAGGGCGAGCGATTTGGCGAGGTCGGCCTTCATCGCGCGCAGCGTGCAGCCCATGTCCTTGATGACGACGCCCGTCACCTTGCGGATCATCCAGTTGGCGATCCAGCTCGGCACCTTGCGGATGAAGAAGTGGTCCTGCCGCTTGGCGCGCATGCCGAAGACGACGTCGTACCCCTCGTTGAGCTTGGCGAGCAGCATGGGGATGTCGGACGGGTCGTTCTGCAGATCGCCGTCCATGGTGACGACGGCGTCGCCGGCGGCGAAGTCGATGCCCGCCTGCATGGCGGCCGACTGGCCGAAGTTGCGGCGCAGGCGGACGACCTTGAAGCGCGGGTCGCGGCGCGCGATGTCCTCCATGAGCGCGAACGAGCCGTCGACGCTGCCGTCGTCGACGAGGAGGATCTCATAGTCGATCGGCGTGCCGGCGAGGGCGGCGGTGACGCAGTCATGCAGCCTTGCCAAGTTGTCCTTCTCGTCCTTGATCGGAATCACGATCGACAGGTCCATGATGGTTGCCATCCTCGCTCGAAGAAGCCGGGGCGTCCATCGGCTTGGGGAACGCCCCGAACAGGTACACGAAACTGCCCATGACGCTGACGGCCAGGAAGACCGCGAACCAAAGGAACGACAGCGTGACCGACCCCGACTCGGGGACGCCGAGCGGCGCCAGGAACAGCGCCGTCCCCCCTTCGCGCACGCCCATGCCGTTGACGCTGATCGGCAGCAGCGTCAGCAGCGTCACCATCGGCACCAGCACCCAGAAGTAGCTGAACGCGACATCGAGCCCCAGCGCCTGGCTGATGAGCCAAACCACGACGATGTTCGACACCTGCACGAACAGCGACAGCAGCGTCGCCTCGGCCAAGGCGCGCGGCTCCTTCAGGATCTGCACGAAGCTGCGCATCTGCTCCTGCCGCTTCGCCGGCAGCAGACGCCAGCGCGACAGCAGCGGCAGCGACGACAGCCCCAGCGCCGCGCACACGGCGATGCCCCAGACCGCTGCGGAGATCCACAGCGGCAGCGGCACCGGCGAACAGACCACGCCGACGCACGCCACGAAGATCAGCAGCAGCAGCCCGTTCAGCCGTTCGAGGAACACCGACGCGAACGCCGCCAGGCGACGGCCCGATCCCGCGTCGAGGTACCAGACGCGGACCACGTCGCCACCAACGGAAGTGGGCAGCAGCAGGTTGAAGTACATGCCGATGAGGTAGAACGCCGAAAGTTGCTTCACGCTGCGCTCGAAGCGCAGCGCGCGGGCGAAGAGCTGCCAGCGGCGTGCGCTGGCGACCTGGCAGACGAGCAGCAGCCCCAGCGCCGCCAGCCACCATTCGACACGCAGGTTGCTGAAGGCCCGGCTCACGTCGGACCAGTTGGTCCGCCAGCCGATCCACGTCAGAAGCGCCACGCTCACCGCCAGCCGAAGGAGTTTATTCACGGACCACCAGCTCCTCTTCCCACGGTTCCGAGCCGAACTGGTGGAACCAGCCATGATTCTCTTCCAGCATGTCGACGAACAACCGATACCGCCCCGACCTTTGGAACGGCGGCAGCACCAGCGTGCAATGGAACTTCTCGCCCGGCGCCACCGTCGCGTTCTGCAAGCCCGCTCGGCCTTCGTGCAGCACGCCGTCGGTCTCGGTGAAGATTCGCCAATAAACGTGTGTCCCCGCGAGCGTGGTCGCCGAGATGTTCCAGGATTCTTTGCTGACGTTGCGGACCGACACGGCGAAGCCGAGCGGCACGCCGACGCGCGGCGGGCCGTTCACGCACGCCACCGATTCCCAGCGCGCTTCCGCCGGTCCCCCCGCGTACACGTCGAACGCCCAGCGGCGAAAGAGCGACGGCGCATGCGTCTGCTCGGCGTCGCGCAGCCAGGCTTCGTACATCGCGAAGAAGCGGTCGTTCCGCGTGGTGCGGCCGATGGGCATGTGGCCGAAGCGCAGGCTGAGCTGGCGCAGCGCGACGGGGTACGGCGTGTCGGTCAACAGCAGCAGCGCCGCGACCGAAGCGAGGCCGGTGCGGTCGGCGCCTTGCCGGCAGTGGATCAGCAGCGGCGCTTCGGCGCGTTCGAGGATTTCGATGAGGTCGCGAATCTCGTGCTTGCCCGGCAGCCGGATCGCGGAGAAGGGCACGTCCTCCAGGTTGACGTCGTGCTTCTGGCAGCCTCGACTTTCGGCGAGATACCACGGCTGCGAAGCGCCGTAGCCGCGCAGGTTGACGACGGTGCGGATGCCGAGCTTGGGGACGAGCGCATCGAGTGATGCGCCGGTCGGCTGGGCGCAGCGGTAGACGCGGCCCGGGATGACGGTGTGCAGGTTGCCGCCGACGGCGACGTGGGCGACGTGCCAGGCGAGCCACGCGATCAGCAGCCACGCGCCAGCGACGACGAGCCAGCGGCGCGTCGGCGCGGCGGTCGCGTTCGGTTCGATGGCGGTCGATTCCGGCATGGCCTTCCCTGTGCAGCCGCCTCCGCGCGTCCGTGCGTGGAGCATCACCGCGATTGTGCCAAAATCGCGCCGGGGAAACTAGACCGATTGCCGTGGGAAGCGGGGCAAGACGGGGCGAGGTCAAACTTCCAGCACGACGCGGAAGCCGATGTCGCGCGAGCGAGTGTCGGGGACGAGGCCGTGGCGGCTGGCGCTGCGGCAGGCGCGGGCGTGGTTGCGCCAGGAGCCGCCACGCAGCACGCGGAAGGGGGAATCGTCGGCCAACGTGTCGCTGCACCATTCCCAGACGTTGCCGTGCAGGTCGCAGATGCCCAGGGCGTTGGCGGGGTGGGCGCCGAACGGGCTGGTCGAATTCGGCGAAGTGGTCGATGGGCCGAGGTCGCAGTTCGCGACGCCGGGGAACAGCGTATCGCCGAACGTGAACGCGGTGGTCGTGCCGGCGCGGCAGGCGTGCTCCCATTCGGCCTCGGTCGGCAGGCGGTACTTGCGGCCCGCCTGCTTCTCGGCCGTCAGGCGCGACAGCCTTTCGCAGAAAGCGATGGCTTCGTGCCAGGAGACGTTCTCGACGGGGAAGTCGAGGCCGCCGCCGTTGCCCGCGTGGAAGTGCGACGGGTTGACGCCCATCACCTTCTGGTACTGCTTCTGCGTGACCGGGAAGACCCCCAGCAAGCACGGCTTGGCGATCGTCACCGAACGCGGCGTCGCTTCAACGCTGCGGCGCCCCACCTCCGTTACTGGCGATCCCATCAGGAACGTGCCCGGCGGCACCACCGCGAGCTTCATGTTGAGCGCGTCGGAGACGATCTTCGCCTTCGCCGTCGAGGGAAGCGGCGGCGGCGCCTTGATCGGCGTTGCGGGAACCGTGGGAAGTGCCGCGCTGCGGGGCTGCTTCACCAGTTCCGCGATCCGTTTCGCCAACTCGTGGCCGTCGGCGGGGCGCTGGTCGGCTTCGTCGTCGAAGCAATGTTCGAGCAGTTCGATGAGCGGAGCGGGCAGGCCGCGCACAACGAGGTGCCGGCGCCACGCGCCGCCGCCGGGACGCGGCTTGTCGAGGTTGCCGAGGACGAGCTGATACCACAGGACGCCGAGCGCGAACACGTCGTCGCGCGGATGGGGCGGCTCCTCGCTGCACTGCTCCGGCGAGGCGTAGTGGTTGACCGCCACGGGGGCGGAGCGGTGGGCGCTGGCGCTCCAGTCGCCGAGGCCGAGGTTCGCGAGATGGCACTGCCAGCCCTGCGTCGGATGCGTCGCCAGCAGCACGTTGGTCGGGCGCAGCAACCGATGAACGATGGCGGGCTTCAGCGCGTGCAGGTCGCCGAGGTTCTGGGCGATCTGCCGAATCAGCTCCGTGACTTGAAACGCGTCCGGCTTGGCCTGGGTCTCGCGCCATTGCTGCACGAGCGACGACAGGTTGCCCGCTTCGAGGTAGGCGTACTGCACGCACGGCGGATCGGCGTGCAGGTGGACTTCCTGCAACGGCACGACGTGGGGCAGCTGGCCGCTGATCGTCAGCAGCCGGTCGAGGGTCGCGCTGGCGTTCTTCAAATGCTTCTTCGAGGCGGTGGTCGTGAAGAAGTGGAGCGCGACGGGGAGCGTCCCCTTTTTGCGCGGGTTGGCGGCCTTCCAGACTTCGCCGCCGTCGCGCAGCTCGATGAGGTCGCACAGCTCCCAGTCGCCGATGCCCCAGGGACGGTCGCCCGGCTGGAACCAGGGCAGGCGCGGCGGGAGCAGAGGCAGCACGTCCCAGCTGCCGTACAGGGGCAGGCCGTGCGGCAGGGCGGTGCCGGCCGGCTGGTCGGGGCGCTTGCAGAACTGGCGGATCGTGCCGGGCAGCAGCCGCAGGTAGGAGGCGAGCGCCTTGCCCACGTCGCTTTTGGGCGTGGTGCCGAGCCGTTCCTCGACGCGCTCGATGGCGTCGTCCAGGTCCTGCTCGTCGAGTTGCACCAGGCCTTGCAGCTCGGCGTGTTTCCGTGCGTGGTCGGCCTGCGAATCCCAGGTGGTCCAGATCGAGTCGGCCAGCTCCGGGCTTGCTTCGATGGACACGTCGCTCAGGACGCTGTCATCCATCGTGTCGAGCAGGGCCAGGCCAACGCTGTGCAGGAAGCTTTCGGGCATGGGAGAGTCGTTTCGTCGACCTTTGCGACAACACGGAAAGCGGGCGTTTCGCAAGGATAGGTCACGCGCGGGCGGTTTGCCAAGCGATGTTGCGGATTGTCGTGTCGCGAGGATGGGGCGGGGTTGATGTCGTGCCTTGCTTGCCGGGGTGTTGATAGGCGGCGCCTTCGGTGCAGAAACGGATCACGTCGTCGGCGAAGGCGGAATCCGGGGCCGTCGTCAATCGCGCTGCTTCGCCGCCGCTTCGGGGGGGCGGGTCGCGGGGATCTCGCAGACGACACGGAAGCCGAGGTGGGCGAAGCCGAGGCTCGGTTCGGCGCCCCCCCGGTAGGCGGAGCGTCCCGCGTGCGGGATGTCGAAGTAGCTGCCTCCCCGCGCGATCCGGCCCATCCTCAGGTCAGTGGTGCTCTTCGGGTCGTCGATCGGCGGCTCCGAGACGTAGCGGCGGCCCCGGAAGTCGGCGCACATCTCCTCCACGTTGCCGTGCATGTCGAACAGCCCGAAGGCGTTCGCCTTCAGCTTGGCGACCGCGTGGGGGGCAGGCGGCGTCTTGAAGTTCATCGAATTCGACCACATGTGCTCGCGGGCCGACTTGAAGTCGTCGCCGAACGACCAGAGCGTCGCCGTGCCAGCGCGGCAGGCGTGTTCCCACTCGGCCTCGGTCGGCAGGCGGTAGGTCCGCCCCTCCTTGCGGGTCAGCCAGGCGCAGAACGCCTCGGCGTCCCTCCACGCGACGTTGGTGACCGGCTGCTCGTTGCTGGGCGTGTAGCCAGGGCTGAGCCAGTCGAACTTCGGGTCGCGTTTCGTGCGCGGCTCCTCGGAGTGGGTTCCCCCTTTGCCGCCGGCGTCGGCCTCGGTGCGGTGCTTGGTTTCCTTCACGAACTTCCTGAACTCGCCGACGGTCGTCTCCGTCCGCGCCATCAGGAAGGGGCGGGTGACGCGGACCTTGTGGAGCGGCGACTCCGCGTTGATGTTCGGGACGTAGCCTTCGGGGAGCTGCTTGAAAAACTTGCCTTTGGCGAGATCGAAGACCTTGCCGAGCATCTGCTTGTCGGACCCCATGAAGAACTCGCCGGGCGGCACCAGGACCAGTTTCATGCCTGCGGTGTTGGTTTCGACGACGGGGCGTGCGAGGTACCTGGCCCATTCCTCCTGGATCGCCTGGGCGGAGTCGGAGCCGTAGGGCGCCTTGACCAAGGGGGGCGGCAGCAGCTTGACGTGGATCGTGAAGCTCGTCCCGCGCGCGATCGTGAACTGCGCCGGCTCGAACGCGAGGCGGGGATGCTTGTCGGCGTCGGCGACCGTGTAGTCGTTGGCGGGGAGCGTGCCGGTGCTGGCGGTCAGGAAATGCTCCCTGCCCTGCGGGTCGACGACGCGGATCGGGCTGCCCTTGAGGATCGTGGCGATCTCCGGGTCGTCGAACTGGAGCAGCGCTTCGCCCTGGTCGGTGAGCATCACGCCCAGGCAGCACGCCGCCGCCAGGCAGCAGGCGGCGAGGCTGCCCCACAGCCACCAGCGCCGTTTGCGGGGGGGCGGGGGAAGATCGACGTCGAGCAGGCTGACGTCGGTGATGTAGTCGTCGTCGGGGGTCGCCTGCGTTGAGGACACTGGGGCGGGGGTGATGCCCGGCCCGATCGCCGAGGTGGCGACCGTCTTGCCGCTGGCGATCCCCTCGCGCTCGATGGCCAGGATCGTGGCGGCCACGTCCTTGGCGGAGGCGGGGCGGTCGGCGGGGTTCTTGGCGAGAAGCTGGTCGATCAGCGCGGACAGCCGTGCGGGGATCGCCGGGTTGAGCTGCGAGGCGGGGACGTGGGCTTCGCTGGCGATCTTCAGCAGCACCGACATGGCGTCCTTGGCGGAGAAGGGGATGACGCCGGTGCAGAGGCGGTAGAGGACGCAGCCGAGGCTGAAGAGGTCGGAGCGTCCGTCGATCTCCTGGGCGCGGGCCTGTTCGGGGCTCATGTAGGCGGGGGTGCCGAGGATCATGCCGACCTGGGTGAGCTGGGTTTCCTCGGCGGCGAAGCGGGCGAGTCCGAAGTCGAGGATCTTGACGCGTCCCTGGTTGCCGGAGTCGAGCCAGATGTTGGCGGGCTTGATGTCGC
>JAYSSW010000178.1:0-4806 GCA_043720335.1 Planctomycetia bacterium | reverse complement strand
AAGCGATCCCATCGCAACATACCGCCACCGCGTTCGCGTGTCACGGAAACCCGGCGAATATCGCGGTGTGTTGCGAGGGGTGCCGGTACGATGGGGCGAAATCGTCCCGCGTCGAACCCTTCGCAGGAGCTTGCCATGAACGCGAAAGTCCGGCTGTTCGTCTTCGTGCTAGTGATGCTTCCGGTTCCCGCCTTCGCGCAGGAATCGGACCGAACCTTGAAAGGGAGCGGGCCGGCCGGGGCGTTCCTCACGCCGGGGCAGATCGGCCGTTGGTTCTTCGACGGCGAGAAGGGCGAGACGCTCGTCGTTCACGTCGTGAGCAAGGAATTCGACCCGCTGCTCGGCCTCGTCAAGACGGCGGCGAAGGCACGAGATCGTCGTCGCCGACGTGGACGACCCCGGCACCGAGAGCCGTTTCATGATCCGCCTGCCCGAGAAGGGGGAGCACAAGATCCGCGTGCGTGCCTTCAAGGACTTGGCCGGCGGGAACTACCAGCTGACCGTGACCCGCTTCCAGGCCACGCCGCTCGACCTGGGCAAGTCGCTGGTCGGCGCCTTCAACCGCGCGGGGAAAAGCCACCACTATTTCCAGGCGACGAAAGACCAGATCCTCGTGCCGCAGTTCAAGGGGGCGTCGCAGGAGGCATGGAGCCTGCTCGATGCCAAGGGCCGCGAGCTGCCGAACTGGGCGGGCAGCGTGCGCATCGACGAGCCGGGCGAGTGCTGCCTGGTCGCGTCGGGGCAGCCCGACTACCGCTACGACCTCATCGTTCGCGAAGCCCGCCGTCAGGAATTGACGCTCGACAAGAACCTGGCCGCGAACCTTCAGCCGGGCGAGATGGACGTGTGGAGTTTCCAGGGCAAACCGGGCGAGTTTCGGCTGCTGGAGGTGGAGAAGAAGGGGGAGATCCGGTCGCGGCTGATCTTCGCGCCGGAAGGGAAGAAGAAAAACGAGCAGAGGATCGGGCGCGGCGGCGACCGGCCGGAGATCGAGTTCCTGCCGGTGGCGAGCCGGGGGAGCCGGCAGCGCTACGCGGCGGTCCTGGGCCGCGCGGGCCGCTACCAGCTGCAGATGCTCGCCACGACCGCTGCGGCATACGCGCTGTCCGCGCGCGACCCGAGCGTGCCGATCGACCTGGGCAAGCAGACCGACGGCGCGCTGCCGGTCGGCGGGGCGGCGTTCTACCGCTTCGACGCCACGCCGGGCCAGCTCTTCCACGCCAGCCTCGCGTCAACGAAGTTCGTCCCGCTGCTGCGCCTCTACGACGCGCAGGGCAAGCTGGTCGGATCGAGCGGCGCCGACGGCGACGAATTGGAGGGGCGCGTCACGCACATGGTCGTCAACGCGGGGACGTACCGCTTGCAGGACTCTTCGCTCGGCGATGGCGGCGGGGGCGACTTCGCGCAGTCGCTGGGAGAGGTGAAGCTGAAGGAGCTGAAGATCGACAGCCGGGCGAAGGGGACGCTGCCGCCGGGCGGGACCGACTTCTGGACGTTCACGGGCAAGCAGGGACAGACGGTGTTCCTGAGCGTGCGCTCGGCGTCGCTGGAGCCGTCGGTGAGCGTGCGCAGCCCCGACGGCGTGCGGCTGGTGGCCGACAACCAGGGAGCGCCCGGCGCCGGCAGCCTGTTCGCGCTGCGCCTGCCGAAAACGGGTTCGTACACGGTGTGGATCGCGTCCGCGCGCGGCGCCGGCGACTACGCGCTGCGGCTGATCGACGGCGATTGACTTCGACGAGATGCCTGCGGACCATCGCGGGGCGGCGATGATTTCCGCCCGATCCCGCAAACGGCCGCTGCTAACGCCACAGCATGAGCGTCTTGAGGATGTTGGAGTAGCGGTCGGTCCAGGGGGGCGTGCCGGGCGTGGGTTGCAGCGGGTTCCAGCCGGAACGGGTCGACAGCGGGGCCAGGTCGGCCGGGGTGCGAGCCAGGACGACCCAGGCGGAAGCCCGCTTCTCTTCGAGGTCGTAGACGTCGCGGTCGTGCTTGACCACGCCGGCCAGGCCGAGTTCCTTCGCGAGAGCACCCAGCACCGGTTCCAGGTCGAGGTAGCGGCTGGAGATGTTGAACACCATCAGCCCGCCCGGCGCCCATTTCGACTCGTAGAGCCGCAGGGCTTCCGTCGTGAGCAGGTGGACCGGCACCGAGTCGGAGCTGAACACGTCGAGGAAGATCCAGTCGTAGCCGCCTGCGGGTGCGTCCGCCATGCGCAGGCGGGCGTCGCCGATCACCATGTCGAGCTTGACGCCGCGCTTCTCGGCGTCGTCGAGGTAGGTGAAGTAGCGCGTGTCACGGGCGACGCGAACGACGGCGGGGTCGATCTCGTAGTAGGTCCAGTGCTGGCCCGGCTCGGCGTAGCCCATGAGAACGCCGACCCCCAGTCCGGTGACCGCGACCTTGCGGGGAGCGCGATCGCCCTTGAGCGTCGCGAAGAGGTCGCCGATCGGGCCGGTCTCGTGGAAGTAGGTGAGGGCTTTGCGGCGGTCCTCCGGCGCGGTCGCCTGCATGCCGTGCAGCGTGGTGCCGTGGAACATCTGCATGAACCGGCCCGTCGCGTCGACGCGGACGTGCAGGTCGCCGTAGAAGCCGCGCTCGCGGTGCAGGACGCGGCCGTGCGGGTCCTGGCAGGCGAACTTGGCGGCGAAGAGGGCGGCGACGCAAAGCCCGAAGCGGAGCGGCCGCGACGACGCCGCGAAGCAGACGAACAGCGGAACCAGGTAGACGAGCATCGCGCCGAGGGCGGCCGGGAGCGCTTGCAGGATCGGCCAGGCGTTGTTCCGGCTGTCGTCGCCGCCGAGCACTTCGAGGATGAGGAACGCGGCCGCGCCGCCGACCCCGACAGGCCAGAGCAGGTCGCCCCAGCTCCAGCCGACACGTTCGCCGGTCGAGCGGGGCAGAAGCAGGCACAGCATCACCAGCGCGATGGGATATTCGATGACGTGCGTGAACGCGACCGGGGCGAGCAGCGCGTTGAACAGCCCGCCGAGGACGCCGCCGACCGACATGCAGAGGAAGAAGGCGGTGAGGTGGCGCGGCGCGGGCCGGCGCAGCGCGAGTTCGCCGTGGCACAGCGTGGACGCGAGGAACAGCACGGCGAGGTGGACGGCCATGAGGACGCCGGTGCGCAGCTGGTGCGTGCCGCTGCTGAGCATGACGAAGACCAGCGCGAGGATAGCGACCGGGGCGAGCCGGCGCAGCGTCTCGTGCGAGATCGGCCGGCGCCGCGAAAAGACGATGATGAAGCTGAGCAGGTAGAGCGCGAACGGCAGCACCCAGAACAGCGGGATCGCCGCGATGTCGGTCGTGAAGAACGTGGTCACGCCAAGCATCAGACTCGACGGCACGAACGCGAGCGCCACCCAGTGCAGCATGACGCGCCAACGCAGCGGCTCAGGGGGCGCCTCGGCGGCTTCAAGGGGCGCGGCGGGCTGGCGGCGCTTCATCGCCCAGGCGATGCAGCCGAGCGTCAAGAGCGCCAACACGCCGTAGGCGAGCGCCCAGGCGCCGGCCTGCTCGTCGACGGCGAGCCACGGCTCGACCAGCAGCGGGTAGCCGAGCAGGGCGAGCATGCTGCCGGCGTTGCTGGCGGCGTAGAGGAAGTACGGGTCTTTGGCGGCGGCGTGGTCGCTGGTCGAGAACCAGTGCTGCAGGAGCGGAGCGCTCGTCGACACGACGAAGAACGGCACCCCCACGACGAGGGCGAGCGTGCCCAGCAGCCAGAGGACCGGGTTGTCGGAAGTGGGAGGCTGGGCCTGGTCCAGCGAGGCGCCGATGGGCAGCACGAGCAGCGGCAGCGCGAGGACGACGGCATGAAGCGCCAGCTGGCCGCGCGGCCCCAGCCAGCGCGGGGCGGCGTGCGCGTAGGCGTAGCCCGCAAGCAACGCCGCCTGGAAGAACACCATGCAGGTGTTCCAGATCGCCGGCGTCCCCCCCAGCAGGGGCAGCAGCATCTTGCCCGTCATCGGCTGGACGAGCATCAACAGAACCGCGCTCACGAACAACGTGCCACTGAACAGCAAGGCCATGGTCGAACTCCGCAGCAGCGCCCGTTCCGGCGGGCGGCTCAGCAACCATAGCTCATCCCATCGTTCCCCGGCGGCGAATCGCGCGATTTCGGCGGCTCGCCCTCGGAGATGGACGTGTCACTTCAGCGGCAGGTCCTTCACCTCGCCTTTCTTCACCTCGTGCTTGGCGTACAGGATCGGCGCGAAGCCGGGGAAGCCGAGCAGGACGCGGCTGCCGTCGTCGAGCTGGTAGGCGTAGATCACCAAGCCGCTGCCGAGGTCGGCGTCCGGCTTGCCGAAGCGCTCGACGGCTTTGGCGGGCGTGAGCGATTTGTCGAGCGACTTCGTGAAGAACTCGATGGTGCGCTTGGCCGGCTCCTTCTTCGCGTCCCCCGCTTCGACGGCGGCGAACGCGAGCAGGAGGGCCAGGGCGATCAGACTGAGAACGCGGCTCATGGGTCTCTCTTTTCTGGAGTGGCAAGCGACACGGCGAATTCAATGGAAAATCTTCGAGCGAACTTCGTGTTGAGCATGGGAAGGCTCTTCTGCTTCGCCTCATTATTTCGAGGCCGGTGCTCGCACGCAAGAGCGGAACGCCGATTCCCTGCCAGGGCGAGCCGGCGTGCGGAGCCGGCTACGCATGGTCGTCGCGGTCCATTTCCTCAACCAGTGCCAGCCGCACGCGGCGCTCAGGGATCGGCTTCTCGTGCAACGTCACTGGCATCTCGTCGAAGGTGCGGCCGTCGAGCAGGCGGCCCGTTTTCGACTTGTGGACGCCGCCCCACTGCTTGAAGAAGAA
>JAYSSW010000177.1:0-4807 GCA_043720335.1 Planctomycetia bacterium | reverse complement strand
TAGCTGACGAGCGGAGCGCCCAGGATGCCGGTGAAGATCGCCCCCAGGCCGGCGGTGCAGAAGCCGAGGAACGTGCGGCGACCCGATTCGGAAGCGTGCATGGCGGGTTGGTCTCCAGGCAGGTGCGGTCGCAGTTGCGGTCGCGGAGCAGGCGGGCAGGGCGTTGCGCCTATCCTACCGGCATGGGGAGGAATGTCAATTCGGCGAATTCCGCCGCCATTCGCGATTTTCGTCGCTTCCTGCTTGACAAGCGGGCGCGGCTGCCTTAATTATTCAAGCCCTCCCGACGGGGAAACGACGATTCCACGCCCGATGCGCGAATAGCGGCGGGCGCTGCAGCGTCGAGAGTCATGGCGAGGTTCCTGCGCGTTGCATGGACGATGCGGACGCAGGATTGATTCCTTCCCGGAACCGGCGATGGTCGTCGGTTCTTTCGCATGGGAAGGCGGAGGCAAGCAAGCCGCTGCACACTTCGGTGCACGGCAACTCAAGCATGGTGGGGACGTGTCTTATGAAGGCATTGGTTGTCGGAGCGGTCGCCCTGATGTCGTTGGCCTTCCTGTTCGGCGCGAACGAGGCGGGCGAGAAAGGGAAGCCGAAGTACACGATCAAGCAGGTGATGGCCAAGGGCTTCAATCCCGCCAAGAAGGGCGAATCCGCGCTGTGCGGCAAGATCGCGAAAAGCGAGGCGAGCGAAGCGGAGAAGAAGACCTTCCTCGAACTCGTCACCGCGCTGTCGCAGAACACGCCCCCCAAGGGCGAAGCCGACTCGTGGAAGGAAAAGACGACCGCCCTGGTGAACGCCGCCAAGGGCGCCGTTGACGGGGGCGAAGGCGCTGACGCCGCACTCGGCAAACTGGTCAACTGCATGGCCTGCCACAGCGAGCACAAGGGCAAGAAGAAGTAGTCCCGCTGCGATCCAGCAACCCGCCGCGTCCACCCGGACCCGGCGGGTTTTTTCATGCGCCGGCGCGTGTGCTTGTCCCGCTGCAAGAGACTTTGAAATGACGGAAAGCCCAGGGACAGCCGTCCCTGGGAATGCGAAAAGCCCCGGAACCGTTCGTCCCGGGGCTTTTGTTTGTCCATGCAGCATCGCGCTACGCGCACGCTGGCTCTTCCTCTTCGACCTCGGCAGGTTCGACCGCCGGGCCGCCTTCGTCCTCGAAACGGGAGATGGCTTCCAGTTTGTCGGCAATCTGGTGCTCATGCAGGTCGCTCCTGATGGCCTGCAGCACCTCGCGCTCCTCCTCGATCTGGCTTTCGCTGCGAAGCCCCATCAGCCGGGCGGCCGCGTGCATCGCTCCCTCGGCCTGGGCGTCATGCGGGATGACGATGCCGCCGACCGCCGTGGGGAGCAGCAGGAACTGGCGTTCCTGGTTCAGCGCGAGCGTCACGCCCAGCTGGGGCGCCAGGTTGGCGGCGTTGGCGAGGGCTTTTTCGATGCCCAGTTCGTTGTCCAGCTCCGCAAGCCGCTTCTCGACGCAGTGCAGGCCGGCGTCGGGGTTGCGGGCGATGTCCAGCGAGGTGCCGGTGGGATGCTCGATCGGAATGACGGGAGGACTTTCCGCGTTCATGGGGACATGGCAGGTGGCGTTCATGGGTTGCTCCTTTGAAGAGGTACTTCTGAACCGCTCGCATGCTGCATGCACAAATGAGCGAGCGAAGCCTCCTAATGGTATGCAACCGCTGTGCCACGCTTCGGAAATCCGCTGCCCGTTTAGCCGCGACGCGCAGCGAAGCGCTGGCGCCACGCGCCGACGCGCCATCGATCACGCCGGCGGCGGCGCCTTCGCCGTCGCCTTCGGCGGATGCCGCAGCGGCTCCAGCTTCGCCGGGAACGTCGTCGGCGCGTTGACCTGGTTCGACTGCAGCGCCCGCGACACCATCTCGCGCAGAGCCGGGTTGTTCTTCCACAGCAGCGTGTACGCCTCGATCTCGTCCTTGTACGCGTTGTACATCTTGCGCTGCTCGGCCGTCAGCTTCGGGAAGGCGCTGCCGAGCGTGCTCAGCTTATCCAGCCGTTCGCACTTGGTCTCCAGCGCGACGAACAGCGCGTTCGACTCGTCCGGCTGGTCGCGGAAGGCGAGGATGCAGGCCTGGCCGATCTGGCTGAGGAAGCGGTACGCCTGCGTCTTCTGCTGCGGCCGGGCGATGTCCTTGAAGAACTGCTCCGCCTCGTCGAGCCGACGCGCGTTCAGGTAGAGCAAACCCAGCTCAACCGAATGGTTCAGCCCCGACAGCACGCCGAGCGGGTTGTCCTGCTTGACCGAGTCCTGCACCAGCTTCAGCAGATCCTTCTCGCGCTCCTTGGCGGGGCTGACGACGACCTTGGGCGGCGGGTTGTCATCAATCGGCGCGGGGTCCTTGACGAGCGGAACCGCCTGTCCCTGGTGCCGAATCCAACCGACCGCCAGCCCCGCCCCGAGCGCCGCGACGACGCTGAGCGCCGCCAGCACGCGCAGCCAGCGCGACGGCGGCGGCGCGGGCGGAACGAGCATCGTTGTGTTCGACCGGCTCGCGTCGGACTGCATCACCGCCGCCAGCTGCGCGGGGGTGAGGTGGACGCTGCTGGTCGCGCCGCCGGCGACAAGGGCGTCGCGCAGCCTGCCGATCTCGCGGACGATCTCGCGCCCCGACTGGTAGCGCCCCTCCGGCGGCTTCGCCATCATCCGGTGCACCATCGCGCACAGCTCCGCCGGCAGATCGGGACGGATCAGCGCCAAAGGCTCCGGCTCGCGCTGCACGTGCTGCAAGGCGACCTCGAACGGCGACGTGCCCCGGAACGGCGGATGCCCCGCGAACAGGAAGTAGCACGTCACCCCGAACGAGTAGATGTCGGTCCGGTGGTCGACCGGCTTGCCCTCCACCTGCTCCGGCGACATGTACAGCGGCGTCCCCATCGTGATGCCGCTCTGCGTGATGTGCGGCGAAAGGGCGTTCTCCGCGAAGCAGCGCGACAGCCCGAAGTCGGCGACCTTCACTTCACCTTTCCGCGTGAGCAGGATGTTTTCCGGCTTGATGTCGCGGTGGATGATGCCCAGCTCGCCCGCGCGCTGAAGTGCTGCGGCGATTTGCGCCATGATCTTCAGGCCAACGAGAAGATCGGGGGGGCCTTTCTTCTCGATGAACTCGCGGAGGTTCTTGCCCTCGACGTATTCGAGGGCCATGAAGCGGACGCCGTCGGCCTCGCCGATGGAGTAGATCTGCACGATGTTGGCGTGGGTGGCGCGGGCGACCGCCTCGGCTTCGCTTTTGAAGCGCTGCAGCGACACCGAGTTGTCGGCCAGCTCCGGCCGCAATAGTTTCAGAGCGACCTTGCGCTTGAGGGAGACCTGCTCGGCGAGATAGACCTGCCCCATGCCGCCGGCGCCGATGCGGCGCAGCAGCAGGAACTCGCCAAGCGTGCGACCCGACAGGTCGGCGGGCTGTTCCGCAGGTTCCATCGCGCGTTGCTCCCCGGTTGGCGTTCGTGAGGCCCCGTCCGTCAGGCTATGCCTGGCGCGGCCCATCGGCGACGTGGGGGAGGGCGATGAGGTGCCAGGAACAGACAAGCAGGCCTGGTCAATTGCGCCGTTTTGTTCAGGGAACAAATCTTCACGCTAGGCCTTGTTCAAGTTTTTTCTTCCCTTTGAACCAGTGCGCGACATCGTGGCCATGCGCCCCGTCCGTTTCTTGAAAGATAAAAAAGGCGGCGACGGCGATTTCTTCTTCAGAGATGGCCCGCCCTCGGTAGTATTTGATTGGCCACCCATGAGTCGAGTAGTCCCAATACGATCCCTCGTATCCAGTCGCCTTGAAGATTAGCTGAAACATTAAGACCGTGACCTTCTGGCAGAGGTCAAAGAGTTTCTGGAAATCACCAGCATCAGGCGTGACACCGTGCGCAAGCGTGTTACGAAGGTCGTGCCATGCCCTGATGTGTTCTTCGTGAATAGCTTTTGCCTTCGCTAGTGAATGCAGCTTGTCTTTCGTACTGATATTAAGCAATTGGCCGATCATGCCAGGCAGACGTCTTTTTACTGATTTTCCCAACTCGCCCTCGGGAAATTCTCCCCATGCGAGGCAATATGGCCGCAACGAATCGACCACGGCTCCCATACCCGACATCGGGGCACCTTCGCCTGGAAACATCTGTTTCGCAATCCCTTCGGCGGCCACGCTGAGCGCAAGACCTCGCGCGGTAATGCCTCCAGCACTCGCTTCGAGCACCCCGAAGAGGTGCCGCGAGCAGGGGTGGAAGTCGGCTCCGTTGTGGGTACAGACCAGAGAAAGGAATTTGTCGAACAGTCGCCAAACATCGCCGTTCGTGTCAATGTCGTCCATTTCACCGACTGGGCGGGGCAGTTTCGACTTCACCACGCGAGGCTGCCCACGAACGCGCAGATTCTCAGACTCATTCTCGATTTTGAGGATAGCATTCCACCAGAGGGGTTTTGCGAGCACTAGACCGAGCGCCTCAACGATCCGGCTCTCGAATTGCGCGGGGAACGTTTTTTCGCCTTCTACCTCCACAACTACCATTCCAGGTTTCTTCAAAATGCGAAACTGACCGAACGCCGTCGAAAACTGGGCCACATTCAGCTTTGAGTAACCGCTCCGCTGTTCACCAGCTATATTGAAAGTGGTTTCGGTAGCTGCATTGCATGGGATGGCTACATCGTCGAAAAACACCATCGTCAAGTAGGATTTCTTTGTGAACACTTCAAACGGCAGGGCCAGCGCGCACTCTGGGGGGTTCTGTGAATCTGGGGGCTTGCGCCCGGGGCCGTTGCCGCGTATGATTCCCGTCGCGTCGTTCCGCGCTCGG
>JAYSSW010000176.1:0-10044 GCA_043720335.1 Planctomycetia bacterium | reverse complement strand
CGGAGCGCAAGCGATGGGATACCTTGACGACACGCGGAATGAGCAAAAATTGTCCGCTCGCATGGTTCGTTGCGATCCCATCGCTTGCGCTCCGGGTTCGTGGGGTCCAGCAAACAGTCGAGGAGCCTGCTCACCAAGATCCTGATCGGCGTCTTCGCGGGCCTGTTTGGCTTCGCCCTCATCGCGGGCGGCTTCTTTCTGGCGCTGCGGTAGGCTTGCAGGCAAGGTCGGGATGATTGATGCCGTTCTTTTCTTGCGGGCGCTAATCGGGGAAGAGCCGGCGTCACGCGGTCCGCTGATCGTCGTCGCGCTCGGCGAGGTCGTCGAAAAGGCTGAAACGAAGGTCGTCGCTGAGCGGCTGGCTTTCGTGCTGGTAGCGGCCGTTGTCGAAGACGAAACAGGCTGGCGTGTTCGGCTGGGCCAGCAGCCGACGACCTTCGGGCGGGATCGCGAACTGCACCCAGTGAGCAGTGCCAATCGCGCGGTCCTCAGGCCGGCAGGTGACGAGATGGGCGGCGAACGACGACGTGCCCAGCTGCAAGCGCAGCTGGTCGCCGGTCAGCGTCCGCCAAGCCGCAAGTTCGTCGAGCAATTTGCTCTGGTCGGTGATCTCGATGAGCAGCGCCGCTTGCAGCAAACGATTGCCGGGCAGCAGGCGGTTGTACAGGCTGAGTTCCATCTGCACTTCGCCAGGCTCCGCGAGCCGGGCGATGCGGACGACCTCCTGCACGCGGAACCACAGCGTTTGGCGGTTCTCGAAGACGAGCGTCAGTTTCGGGCCGACACGGACGCGGCGGTAGCGCTCGAGGTAGCGGCGATGGGAGTCGAAGAACTCCCGGCGCCGACTCGCGTACTCCTCCAGGGGCAGCAGGTCGTCGACCGTCAGAGGCGCCATTGGCCCATCCGTGGGACAGAGTGGTCGCGCATACTCGTCGTGTGAAGATGGCGAAGTCGCGTCGAAAGGTCAAGGCGAATCCGGCGAAAGCGAAGCGTCACAAACATCATCCCAAGCCCCACCATGAGCGAAGCGATTGGTGGGGATCGCAGCTACCCCCACCAATCGCTTCGCTCATGGTGGGGCTTGATGAATTGCTACTTCTTCGCCGGCGCCGCGGCGGCCAGCTCCATCGCCATGTCCTGGATGGACCGGGCCACCGCGTTCAGCTTGTCCTGGTTGGCAGTGACGTATTCCGGCGGGCCACCCTTGACCGCGACCGCGTCGGCGATCTTGGTTGGCACCACCATGTCGATCGCGTCCCACGGGCACCAGCGCTCGCACAGGTCGCAGCCGATGCAACGCTCCAGGTCGATGTCGACGAAACTCTGCAAAGAGGGCAGATCCTCGCCGGGCACCTTGTAGATGCAGTCGACCGGGCAGACCTCGATACACGCTTCGCAGCCCGTGCAATTGTCCGCGTTGACCACCGCAAGCGCCTTCGGCAGCTTCTTGCGTGCCTTCCCCGCACCCTTGGCCATGATTCCCTCGCAGGAGAGGAGGTTGTTTCGAAGTTGAAGAGCGGCTGTCGCTGCTCCTCTTTCATTTTAGATCGCGCCGCCCGAAAAAACAGGCGGATCAGGCGTCCGAGTCGTGGATCGGCTCCGGCGCGACCGGTTTCGTGGCGTCGAACCAGAACCAGCAGAAGACGGCGAGGACGTAGGCGCAGCCGTAGATGGCGATGTTGACGGTCCAGCCCTGGTTCTTGGCGGCGAGGAACTCGTCCGATCCGGGCGAGAAGCGACTGGTGTGCCAGTCGAGGATGACGCCGGTGAGGATGCCGGCGAGCGCGCCGCCGAGGTTGCCGACCGTGTTCATGCAGCCGGCGACGATGCCGGAGTAGCGTTTGCCGATGTCGAGGCAGCTGGCCCAGGACGAGCCCATGGTGAAGTCGTTCCAGAAGGCGGCGGACGCGATGAGCAGCACGAAGGTCCAGGGGCTTTTCAGGTAGAGGATGGCGGCGAAGTAGCAGCACGCGCACAGGCCGTGGCCGATGACCCCGAAAATGCGGCGGCCCCATTTGCGGTTGCCGGTGCGCTGGATGAACAGGTCGGTCATGATCCCGCCGATCAAGCAGGAGACCGAGCCGACCAGCAACGGCAGGCCCGCCATCAGCCCAGCGATCCAGAACTGCGTGGTCCACTTGTCGGGGCCGCGCTCGATGTGCAGTTCGTCCTTCAGGTAGCCCGGAAGATACGTGATGTTGATGTACCAGCCGTAGGACGCGCAGAAATACATGACGCACAGCGCCCACAGGTTCGTGCTTTTGAGCAGCTGACCCCACGGCACGACCAGCTTGTCGGTGTGCTGGCGTTCGCCATGCTGGATGAGAGCGACCTCTGCCGCGTTGACCCCTGATTTCTCGGCCGGGTTGTCGCGGTACCAGCACCACCAGAGGGCGCACCACACGACGCCGATGCCGCCGAAGATGAAGAAGGTGTGCCGCCAATGAACCACGCTGGTGCCGTCGGGCTGCACGGTCTCGTACATGAGGGCGTAGACGAGGAAGGCGGTGATGCCGCCGGCGAAGCGCCCCGCCATCCAGACGGCGCCCTTGGCGGAGCCGCGTTCCTGGAAGGGGAACCAGTTGTGGAAGGCGCGGGCGATGTTGGGGTAGGCGCCCGCTTCGCCGATGCCGAAGAGGAAGCGGACGGCGAGAAGCAAGCCGAAGGCGAGCGTGGAGCCGGGCGTGGGATAGATGGTGCCGGTGAGGACGGTGAAAGCCGACCACCAGAGGACGATGCGTACGAGCGTGCTGCGGGCGCCGAAGCGGTCGCCGAGCCAGCCGGTGGGGACCTCGAACACCGCGTAGGCGAAGGCGAAGGCGGTGAACAACCAGCCCTTCTGCGTGTCGGTCAGGCTGAACTCGGCTTGGATGTTCGACGCGACGGTCCCGAAGCAGACGCGGTCGAGGTAGGTGATCATCGACAGGACGCAGGCGAAGCCGAGCACGCCGTAGCGGACGTTGGTCGGTCTTGGGCCGTCGGGGTCGTGATTCGGGACGGGAGAGGTCGTCGGTAGGCTCATGGGACGCATCGTCTTTCGTTCGGCGGGAGAGTCGTTCAGGCCCCACTCTACGGGGCCGCCGCCGCGCGTGCAATCGGCAAGTCGCGAAAAAGGGCCGCGAATGAGGGGCGGCGATACGATGGGTAGGATTGGGATGCGGGAGCACTTGTTGGAAGTGAATGCAATCGGGGACTCGCTCGCCCCCTAACCAACACGGGGACAGACGACTTGAGGGGCGACGCCGCTCAAGTATTTCGTCAAGATCACCAATCAGAACGCCTCTCTGCGAGGATTATAAGATAGAGGCCGGACGAATGCCGGAAGGAACTCGATGACAGCGAGAGGCATAGCCTGTTTACGTAGCGTTCAGATCAGCGAGACTAGAGCGTCGTACGCGCAGATGCCCTGTATCCAGACGTTTTGGACGGGTCCAGGCATATTACAGGGTCAAAATAGCCGCCTCAGGGATTCGAACCCTGGACCTATGCTTTACGAAAGCATTGCTCTACCACTGAGCTAAGGCGGCGGACGCGGCCTTTTTCGGGCCGTTCAGCGATTTTATGGAGCGTCGCGGCTCCCTTCAACGGCAGTTTTTCAACCTCGTGCAGACTGCTGTTCTTCTGACACCGGCGGCGCCGCCACGGTTCGCGGGGCGATGCGCGTCTCGCTCAGGATACCGAGCATCGCGGGCAGGAAGACCAGGGCGGTGAACATGCAGCACGTCACGCCCACGGTCAGCAGCAGGCCGAGGCTGGCCATGCCGCGGTGCTGGGCGATCATCAGCGTGCCGAAGCCGAGGATCGTGGTGAGGGCGGAAACCATGATGCCCCGTCCGGTGCTGAGGCTGAGGCGGTAGCGGCGGGTGCGGTCGCGGCTGCGGAAGTCGTGCAGGACGTGGACGCCATTGTCGGCGCCGACGCCCAGGATGAGCGGGAAGGCGATCATGTTGGCCGGGTTGAGCGGGACGCCGAACAGCGTCATCAGGCCGAGCGAGGCGACCATGCCCATGCCGAGAGGCAGCAGCGAGACAAGTGTGTGCTTGAGGCTGCCGAAGTCGAGCAGCAGCACGACGACCATGGCGAGGAAGGCGTACAGGCCGGCCCAGAGGAAGCCGTTGCGCATGGCGAGGAGGCCTTCGAGGGTGGTGAACGGCTTGCCGGTCGCTTCGGAATCGACGGAGCGGACCTGGGAAACGAAGCGCTGCATGGGGTCGAAGTTCCAGAGGGACTCCTTGCAGAAGACGCGGAGGAGCCATTTGCCGTTCCTGCCGATGTAGCGTTCGCGCAGGTTCATCGGCAGGTCTTCGACGTCGATCTTGCCAGGTGTCGAGGCGTCGCGCAGGCGGTGCAGGTCGTCGGCCAGGTCGCGGGCCATCAGCTGCTCGTACTGCTGCAAAGCGTAGGCGGTGGCGTCGGTGCCGTGCGCGATGAGCTGCACGCGCAGCGAATGGACGCTGCTGCGCAGGGCGGCCACGTCAGCCGACTTGCCGTCGATGCGGGCCAGGACGTTCAGCACCGACGAGCAGCAGTCCTGCAGCGAAGGCAGGTTCGGCTTGGCGTGCTCGATCAGCTCGCCTCGCTTCGGCAGGCGGCGCAGGCGGAGCTGCACGTTCTGCATCATCTCGCGCTTGCGGTCCTGCTCGCGCGGCACCAGCGACGCCACCTCGACGACGTGGCTGACTTCGGGGAGCTGCTCGTAGCGCGCTTTCAACGCGAGGGCTTCCTCCGGCGTCGTGGTGAAGCTGAGGGCGTGCCAGCTGGCGCCGACGGTCTGGTTCATCAACCGCTGCTCCCACTGCACGGACGGGAGATTGGCGGCCTGCATGTTGAGCAGGTTGTGGTCGTAGCGGATGTTCAACGCCAGCACGCCGAGCGCGAGGGTTGCCAGCACGCTGCACGCGACGACGGCGCGGGGCCAGCGGAGCAGGCCGGGCAGCCATTTGCGATGGCCGTCGGCGTGGTCTTTCATGGACAAAACCGGCTGGTCGTGCAGCGCGTCGAGTTCCTTCTGGAAGCGGCCGTCGAACAGCGTCAGCAGCGGCGGCACGACGACCATGCACGAGATGGCGCAAAACAGCACGCCGCTGCCGGCGATCCAGCCCAGCTCGGCGACGGCTTTCAAATCCGCGAACATGGCGGCGTAGAACGAGAACGTCGTCGCGATGGCGGCGGTCAGGATGCTGGGGCCGACGTTCCAGGCGGTCTTCCTCATCGCGTCGTGCAGCCTGGCGCCGTCGCGGCGCTCCTGCGTGAAGCGCGTGACCCAGAGGACGCCGTAGTCGCCCATGCCGATCAGCATGACGGCGAAGGCGGACGACAGGATGTTGAGGTGCCCGACGGTGAGCGTCAGCCAGCCGAGCGCCCAGCAGGTGCCGACGAGCAGGGCGGCGACCGTCATGAACGGGTAGCGCACGCCGCGGTAGACGACGAGGTAGAGCAGCGCGACGCCGACCAGCGCCAGCCACGACGCGGTGTTGCTGTCGTTCTGCGACGCGATCATCTCGTCGTTCTCCAGCACCGGCAGGCCGGTCAGGCCGATCTCCAGGTCGGCGTACCTGTCGCGCAGCTTCGCCAGCAGCGTCCGCAGCGTGTCGATGCTTCTCTGCGCGTAGGCGAAGCCTTCCTTCTCGCGGGCAGGCCGGCACAGCAGGAACGCCAGCGACTCTTCCTTGTTGAAGAAGTACTGCGGCTTGGCAAGCATGTCCGCTTGTCCCGCCTGTTCGGGCAGCACGCTGCGCCACGGGCTTTGGTACTTCTCCGGCTCGCGCAAGAAACCAGACGCCCCCTGGCAGATCGCATCGAGCTGCTTGAAGAAGCTCTCCACCTCCGGGTTCGGCTGGTCGCCGTTCCACGACTGGCCGCGCCGCTCCGCTTCTCGCAAGAGCTGCTGCAGGCCGAGCGAGCGCCAGCCGATCCACGGGTCCAGCCCGCCGATGATGGGAGGCTCCAGCAGCAGCGACATCCCCTGCAGATGGTCCTGCACCTTGCGGATTTGTTCGATGGGCAGGAACAGCAGCGAGCGATTGCTGAGAGAACGCAGGTCCACCTTGTAGAAGAGGCGGTCGTACAGGTCGGGCCGCGCCTGCACGTCACTGGCGAGGTCTTCGAGAGCCATCTCCATGCGGCGGCGGTTCGTCCCCTGCACGACGACGACGAGGTCTTCGTCGTCGCCAAATTCATCGATGTACTGCTGCCAGCGCTTGAGGTAGTCCTTGTTCTGGCTGATGAGGTCGTTGCGGTGGGTCTGGTAGACGAGGTGGTTCCAGGTGTACCAGCCGCAGGCGGCGCAGGACAGGAAGGTGAGGCAGAGAACCAGCCAGGGCCGACGACAGCCGACGCCGACGCAGGCCGCGAGAATGCGAGGCAGCCAGTCGGCTTCCGGGGAATGCTCTTGCTCAGAACTCATGGGTCTCGCTCGCCTCCATGCCGCGAAACAGGAGGCGGGATCATAGGCGCATGGCCCCGAAGAAGCAAGCCGAAGCGTGGGCCGGTTGAACGGGGGGAAGGGGAGGGCGGTGAGACCGGGAGACGGCAAGCGGCAACCTGTCGGCCCTGCGATGCGTTGCGTTGCAGCCGTTTGCTTCTCATCCGCCGCTGCTCGCCTAGAATGACGCACGCACACCGCCCCCTCCTCGCCCTGGAAAGCCCCACCGATGAGCACCGTCTCCGACCATCCCGGCCCGCCGACGCCTCGCGGCCCCGATCCGCTCAACCCGGACGTCGCGCCGTCGGCGCACCATTGGGTGTGGGTGTTGTGCCTGCTCGGCCTCGACTACTTCAGCACGCTCGCCTACCAGCCGTCGATCACCTACGAGGTGGCGGGGCTGCTTGGCCCGCTGGCTACGGCGCTCGTGGTCGTCGTCACGCTGTTCGGGGCGCTGCCGATCTACTGCTACCTCGCCGGACGTTCGCCCGGAGGCCAAGGCTCGCTTGGCATCCTCGAACGGCTCGTCCACGGCTGGCGCGGCAAGACGCTCGTGCTCATCCTGCTCGGCTTCGCCGCCACCGACTTCACCATGCTCAAGTCGATCTCCCTCGCCGACGCGTCGGTCCATCTCTTGAAGGACCACGACGGCCTGCGCAAAGCGTTCCTCGACGACGCCAGCCACTGGATCGAAAGCCACGCCACCCGCTGGTTCGGCGAGTCGGCTGCGGCGTACTGCAACGAGCAGATGCTCGTCACCGTCATCCTCGGCTTCGTCGGCTTCTTCTTCTGGTTCTTCCTACGCCACGGCTTCAGCCGCAACGTGCTATACCTGGCGGTGCCGATCGTGGGGCTGTACCTGCTGCTCAACGGCGCGCTCATCGGTGCGGGCATCTGGCGGCTGGCCGACCAGCCCGAGATCGTGGACCGCTGGATCGAGCAGGTGCGCGGCGGCGAATTTCTCGTGCCGACGCCGCGCTGGAGCGGCGAGGGCTGGGACAGCGTGCTGCTGCTGAGCTTCCTGTTCCTGCCGAGTCTGTCGCTCGGCTTGAGCGGCTTCGAGCTGAGCATGATCATCATGCCGCAGGTGGAGGGGAAATCGACGGAGCCTGAGAAGGCTCCCGCGACGCGCATCCACAACACGCGGAAGATGCTGGTCGTGGCCGGCCTCATCATGTCCGTTTACCTGCTTGGCTCGGTGCTGGTGACGACGCTTCTCGTGCCGCACGCGCAACTGATGCCGGGCGGCGACGCCTCCAACCGCGCGCTGGCGTACCTCGCGCATGGCGGGGCGCTCAGCGACGGCATGGAACCGCTGCTGCCGTGCTGCGGGACGTGGTTCGGGCTGCTCTACGACACGGTCACGATCCTGATCCTGTGCCTCGCCGGCACCAGCGTCATGACGGCCCTCGCCGTGCTGCTGCCGATGTTCCTGCTGCGGCTCGGCATGGAGTTCCGCTGGATGCAGCGCTGGGGCGTGCTGCTGTTCACCTTCGCGGCCATCAACCTGCTGGTGACCGTCTGGTTCAAGGCCGACGTCAGCCACCAGCGCCGCGCCTACGCGACCGGCGTGCTCGTGCTGATCGCGTCGGCCAGCGTCATCGCCGTCGTCGACAAGTGGAAGCGGCACCACGCGGGAACCGAGAAGCCGAGGCGGTCGTTCCTCTTCGTCCTCGACTGGGCCTACTTCCTCGCGATCGCGGCCGTCCTGGTGCCGACCATGTTCGCGGTGCTGTGGCGTTCCGAAGGCGGCCTCCTCATCGCGGCGGCGTTCGTCGTCGTCATCCTCGCGCTGTCGGTCGTCTCGCGCGGGTTCCGCGCCGACGAGCTGCGCACGCCCGGCTTCCGCTTCCAGGACGACGCCTCGAAGTTCCTCTGGGACAGCCTGCTCGCCGCCGACTTCCCCGCACTGGTGCCGATGCGCCCCGGCGCGCAGAGCGCGGCCGACAAGGCGCTGCAGATCCGCCGCGAGCACCAGATCGACGACCATCTCGACCTGGTGCTGCTCGAAGTCGAGGTCGGCGACGCCAGCAACTTCTACCAGAAGCCGATCATCGAGGTGATCCAGGAAGGGACGCACTATCTGGTGAAAGCGAAGCGCTGCGTGTCGGTGCCGCACGCCATCGCCGCCATCGCCTTGGAGATGTCGCGCGGCAGCGTGCCGCCGACGCTGCACTTCGGCTGGTCCGAGATCGGCATGCTCGCGTCGAGCTGGAACTACCTCGCGTTCGGCGAAGGCAACATCCCGTGGAAGGTGCGCGAGCTGATCCAGCTCAACGAGCCGGACGCCGTGAAGCGTCCACGCGTCGTCATCGGGTAGTGTCGCGCATCAAGCCCGCTGCCGTTAGGCGGCGGGGTTACGCCTCCGCATGTGTTGACCCCGCCGCCTAACGGCAGCGGGCTTGAAAAGTCGAAGTTGGCCGCAGCGCGGATCGTACACTAACGTGATCCTTTTTCGTTCGCGAACCGAACGTGCCTCTCCACGGGAACCTTGATCCACGATGAACGAACCACATCCGCCCGGCGACCACGGCCATCCGCAGAGCTTCTGGCTCTGGATCATGTGCCTGACCGGCGTCGACTACTTCAGCACGCTCGGCTACCAGCCGTCCATCGCCTTCGAGGCGACCGGGCTGCTCACCCCCTTCGCGACCGTCATCCTCGTGCTGGTCACGCTGTTCGGCGCCCTGCCGGTCTACATGCACGTCGCCGCCAAGTCGCCGACCGGGCAAGGCTCCATCGCCATGCTCGAGAAGCTCGTCAGCGGCTGGTGGGGCAAGATCCTCGTGCTGGTGCTGCTCGGCTTCGCGGCGACCGACTTCGTCATCACCAAGACCCTGTCCGCCGCCGACGCCGCCGAGCACCTGCTGAACAACCCTCTCTGGCCCGACATCCTCAAAGGCTCGCACGCGCAGCTCGTCTCGACAGGCCTGCTGCTCCTCTTCCTCGGCGCCACCTTCCTGCGCGGGTTCAAGGAGGTCATCGGCCTGGCGGTCGTCATCGTCATCGTCTACCTCACGCTCAACCTCATCGTGATCGGCAGCAGCCTCGCCTACCTCGCCCAGCACCCGGAGCATCTCCACCACTGGTGGGCCTGCGTCCTCGCCGGCGACTGGCACATCCACTCCCACGAGCTGCCCAACGTCGGCACCGGCTTCCTCGGCATGTTCCTCGTCTGCGTCATCCTCTTCCCCAAGCTCGCCCTCGGCCTCAGCGGCTTTGAGACCGGCGTCGCCGTCATGCCCCTCATCAAAGGCGACCCCGGCGACCAGCCCGAACACCCCGCCGGCCGCGTCCGCAGCACCCGCAAGCTGCTGTTCACCGCCGCCGTCATCATGTCGGTGTTCCTGCTCGGCTCGTCGCTCGTCGTCAGCATGCTGCTCCTGCCCGAAGACCTGAAGGCGAGGCCGATCACGCAGAACGACCTCGTAACCCAGACCGTCGAGCAACTGAGGCACCAGGGCGTCGCGCTGTCGCTGATCACCGCGAAGGGGATCGACCTCGAGAAGCTGAAGGAGACCAAGCTGGAGGAGCTGGCGGTCAAGGGGGTCAAGCTCGACGAGCTGAAGATCAAAGGCCCGGCGGCCAACCGCGCCCTCGCCTTCCTCGCGCACGGCGAG
>JAYSSW010000175.1:0-2224 GCA_043720335.1 Planctomycetia bacterium | reverse complement strand
GCTGAAGGAGGTGCATGGCAAGACGAGGCCGATGATGCACCTGCCCAACGGGAAGCGGAAGCGGAGCAACAAACTCGCCGTGTTCTTCCAGGGTCTGGGCGGACACCTGCAGCATCAAGTGATCCAGAAGGCAGCAGACCACGTCGTGGTGCGGCTGGTGCCTGGCTGCGACTGGAGCGACGAGCATCTGCAGAAGTTGCACGCGGCGTTCGCGGACTTCTACGAGACGGCGATCCGCGTGGAAGTCGAGCTGATGACGGCCCTGCCCCTGCCTTCCAGCGGCAAGTTCCAGAGCATGGTGTGCGAGTTGGAATCGTCGCAGGAAGGGAACTGACGTGGCCACGGTGTTGTTCGCGTGGGAGCTCGGCGGCGGCCTCAACCACGTGCAGCAACTGCTGCGGATCGCGAGGCCGCTGGCGGCGCAGGGGCACCAGCCGGTGTTCGCCGTGCCGAACGTGGTTGATGTTGTTCCGATGATGCGCGAGGATGGCTTCCCGGTGCTGCAATGCCCGGTGTACCCGTCTCGAATGTGGAAGCGGAGCGAGCCTTTCGTCGCGACCTCCTTCGCCGACGTGCTGGCGAAGCACGGCTACATGGACGCCGACGAGCTGTCGGCGCTGGTGGCCGCCTGGCAGCACCTCGTCGACCGCGTCGGGCCGGCGCTGGTGGTCGCCGACTACGCGCCGACGCTGTGCTTGACGCTGTTCCGTGGACTGCCGATCGTGCAGACGGGGAGCTGGTTCGGCATGCCGCCGGTGGAAGCGCCGGAGTTCCCCGCAGTGTCGCAGGGCCAGATTCCGCTGGCTCCCCAGGAGCAGGTGCTGGCGACGATGCAGGAGGTGCAGCGCCGCCGTGGCCGCCCGTCGCCAAAATGGATCACTGAATTTCTTGCGACGGATCATCGGTTCGTGACGTGCCTGCCTGAACTCGACGCCTACCGAAGTATGCGCTCCACGCCAACGTGGGATCCGCTCGACCCGCTCCCCGCAACGACCCCGCCACCGGGCGATGCATCTTTCTTCGCGTACCTGAGCGCCGATTTTTCGCAGGTCGAGGAGATCTTGACCGGATTGGCTCTGCTCGGCTGTCGCGGAAGCGTGTACCTGCGCGGCGCGTCGGCCGAACTGAAACAACGCTTGCGGCTGCAAGGGCTGGCCGTGCGGGATCGGCCCGGCGACCTCGTCGAAGCGCTGCGTCGTGTGTCGGTGTTCGTTCACCACGCCGGCGCGGGGAGTTCGCAGACGGCGCTGGCGCTCGGTCGGCCGCAGCTGTTGCTGCCTCAGCATCTGGAGCAGTCGATCAACGCGCAGCAGCTCCGCCAGCTGGGGGTCGGCGGCGTGCTGGCTGACCAGCCGACGGCGGAAGGCGTTGCACGCGCGATGCAGCATCTGCTGGCGGAGCCTCGCTTCGCTGTGCAGACGGTGGCGATCGCGGAGCAGCTGAATCAGCGGGCACGGCGGGATTCGCTCCCTGCCACGCTTCGCGCTTGCCTGTCGCTTCTCGTTTCAAACCCGCCAAATTCGACGTGAGTCGCGGATCATTCCCTTCAGTGACGACGAAAACCCGCTGCCAGCCCGAAAAATAGGAAGAATGGGAAGGCATTTCGGAAAAAGAGGGGGATTTCGGCGTGCATCCCTGCGCATTTTTCTTTTCTATCCACTACGATTGGTCAAGTTCCGATACTTCGCTGTGGGAGCGCCTGCCTTCCGCAGCTTCTTCGTCTTGCGCGGAGTGGCCGAATGAACAGCTATTCGTGGCGTGGTTGGGTGCGCTCGCTGTTGGTTGCGTGGAACAAGCCCCTGAACCTTCCGGAGCGCCGACGCGTGCGCGTGCAGATCGAAACCCTGGAAGACCGCACCGTGCCCGCCACGATCAACGTGACGGGCTTCGCGGACGGACCGATCGGCGTGATCCCGCCGACCGGCCAAGGGGTCTACTCGGTCCCCAGCCTGCGCATGGCCGTCGCGGTCGCGAACTCGTTCGCGGGCGACGACACCATCAACCTTTCGACGGGAACCTACGGGCTGACCGGGGCCAATGGCGGACAGTTGAACGTCAACGATCCCAGCGGCGGCGCCCTGACGGTTCGCAACAGCGTCGGCGGTGTCTCGACCATCGACCCGGCGGGCCAAAGCCGCATCTTCGAGAGCCGCACGAAACTGACCCTCGACCGCCTCAGACTGCAGAACGGCGCCGTGTTCAACGACACCGGCGGGGCGATCCA
>JAYSSW010000174.1:0-2227 GCA_043720335.1 Planctomycetia bacterium | reverse complement strand
TGGCCGCGATGCTGCACGACATCGGCAAGGTCGGCCTCGCGGAAGGCATCCTCAACAAAGCGACGAAGCTCAACGACGAGGAGTTCGCGCAGATCCGCGAGCATCCGCAGATCGGCGAGCGCATCCTCAAGCCGATCGTCCGCAACCGCAGCGTCCTCGCCGGCATCCGCAACCACCACGAACGCTACGACGGGTTCGGCTACCCCGACCGGCTGCAAGGCGACGCCATCCCGCGGTTCGCCCGCGTCATCGCCGTCGCCGACTCCTTCGACGCGATGACCAGCGCCCGCGCCTACCGCCCCGCCCTGTCGAATTTCGAGGCGCTTTGCTCCATCGAGGACGGCTGCGGCACCCAGTTCGACCCGTCACTGGTTGGCCCCTTCGTCGGCATGATCCGCGAAGCCGACCATGTCCCTGCATAGCGTTCCGTGATTCATCGAACGATCAAGCCCGCTGCCGATAGGCGGCGGGGTCGAAACCCCAGGGACAACCATTCCTGGATTTCTTCGTTTTCGTTCAATGCCCCTTCAGCCAGTGGAACACCAGCCCGCAGAGCAGCTTCGGGTAGAAGTACGTCGACTTCGGCGGCATCTTCTCCAGGTTGCCCGCGATCAGCTCGACGTGCTCCATCGCCGCTGGCGCGACCAGCACCGCGAGCTGGCATTTCTTCGCGGCCACGACCTCGTCGACCTCGCGCAGCAGATGCACATGCTGGATGCTCGGCTTCGGCAGCCCCGCGTCGGGCAGCAGCTTGTCGAGGATCGCCCGCTGCAGCACGGCCACGCCCAAACTCTGCCAGGTGTCGCTGTGGTCGCTGGCCAGCGTCGCCATCAGCTCCGGCGACTTGAAACGGCCCGTCTGCCAAACGCCATCGGCGACGGTGCCGAAGCCGAGCAGGTCCTGCCCGCCATCGGCTTCGATCATCTCCCAGGTGTCCTTGGCGCCTTGCGGCCCGGTCCCCATCGTCTCCATCTCGAAATGAGGCAACAGCAGCGTCTTCACCTGCTCGGCGGTCAGGTCGGGCAGGCCTGACAACAGACGGTGCGTCGGCAGGATCACCAGGCCGGGGTCCTGCATGCTCACCAGCATCATCAGCACGAAGTTCGACGCCGAGTCGTAGTCGGGTACCTCGCCCGACTGCGTCTTGTCGTCGAGGTAGCGCAGCGCGGTCTCGTAGCGGTGGTGCCCGTCGGCGATGAACACGGGCTTCGGTTCCAGCAGGCTCGCCACCGCGCTGACGACGTGATGGTCGGTGATCGCGTACAGCTTGCTGACCACGCCGAGATGGTCGGTCGCCTGGATCGGCAGCGCCCGCCCAACGGCCGCGTCGAGCTTCGCTTGCACCGCTCCCTCCTCGTCGGGGAACAGGCCGAAAATCTGGCTCAGGTTCATGTTCGTCGCATGGAACAGCTTCAGTCGATCCGCCTTGGGGCCGGACATCGTCTCCTCGTGCGGATAGATGCGCCCTTCGCCGAACTTCTCCAGCCGCACCCGGGCCATGAAGCCCTTGCGGGTGTAGCGCCTGCCTTCGACCTCGAATTCTTGATGATAAACGTAGATCGCGGGGGCCGAGTCCTGCACGAGAATGTCGTCGGCGATCCAGTCGCGCAGCAGTTGGCCGGAGCGCGTGTAGCGGTTGTCGTGCTCGGTGTCGGCGGGCGACTCCTTGTTGAGGATGAGCCGAACCGTGTTGTACGGGCTGCGGTCGTAGAGCGTCTGCTGCAGCGCGGGGTCGATCACGTCGTAAGGGGGCGCGACCACGTCGCTGAGGTTCCCCACGCGAGCCAGATCGTAGCGGTAAGCACGAAAGGCCTGCACGTCGGCCATGGCGGAAATTCTCCCGGTCGAAAACGATTCAGTTGGTCCAAAGGATGTTGTATCCGCGCACGCCGAGCAAGGCTCGCGTTTCCGCGTGCAGTTGCGTCGCCTGAGCCCGAAGCGCAAAGCGAGGCCGCCCCGCGCGACGATGCGAGGTTGGCATTTCCCGTTCGCCGATGCGCCAGCGAGGGACGGCTCCGCCTCTGAGCCCGAAGCGCAAAGCGAGGCCGCCCCGCGCGACGATGCAATGGAGGGCGTTACGGATTGGGTCTGCCGACGCGCAGCGAGGAACGCGCTGCGGCCGGCTCTCGCTGCGCGAGTCGCCGTGCCACTTCTTGCATCGTCGCGCGTGCTGCCTCGGTCGCGCTTCGGGCTCAGGGTGATGTCGCCTCTGAGCCCGAAGCGCGAG
>JAYSSW010000173.1:0-2228 GCA_043720335.1 Planctomycetia bacterium | reverse complement strand
GTGGTCGAATTTCACGGTCTTCGCGTTCTGCGCCAGGACGACCGAGCTAAAGCCAAGCCACGCCAGCAGTACCGCCAATCGGTGAAGCAGCAAGTTCATCAGAAACTCCCAGCATAGTCCGCGTGGAAAAGCGTCAAAATTCGTGATCGAATCATCGATCATCACATCGAGTGAATCCATTCAAACGTCAATTTTACCTTGATGAACCCAGCGAACGCAAGCATGGTTGTGAAAAAATAGGAAGATTGCGCGAAGTGCGTTCTGAAAAAAGGCGGCCGCTTCAGGCAATCTGTCAAAACACCAAGTCTGCATGCAGTCGCCGAAGCCTGCAAAAGCAAGCAAAGAAAAGGTTTGCGACACAACGAGACAATGTCGTGTCTCGGATAGGAGTCACGTCCTACGTTGCGCATGCAAAGGGAAGTGCCGGAAACCAATCGCCTGCAAGCCGCGCTACCTTACCAAACGAGAAGACGAGCCAGATCGGACCAAGAATCGCAGCGTTCGAGCAATTCCGTCGCCGCGGGTGGCTTCGCTTACAATGAACTGGGGATTCCACGGGCGGGGCCGACGACATGACCACCCAACTGCTGATCGTCGACGACGAGCCGATCATCCGCGAGTCGCTGGGGGAATTTCTTTCCCAGGAAGGCTTCGCCGTGACGCTGTGCGGGTCGGCCGAGGAGGCGCTCGCCAAGGCCCGCGCCACCTGCTTCGACCTCGCCATCTGCGACATGCAGCTCCCCGGCCTCGACGGGCTTCAGCTTCTTGATCGTCTGCTGAAGATCAGCCCCGAAACCTTCGTGCTGCTCATCACCGCCTACGGCACCGTCGAGACCGCTGTCGCCGCGTTCCAGCGCGGGGCGCACGACTACCTGATGAAGCCGATCCTGCTCGACGAGGTGCTGGCGAAGATCCGCCGCCTGCTGCGCTACCGCGAGCTGCACCAGGAGAACCAGTGGCTGCGCCGCGAGCTGAACCAGCAGGCCAGCGGCGAGATGGTCGCCGGCCACAGCCCCGCCATGCAGCGCGTCCTGGCCATGATCCGCAAGGTCGCCCCCACGCCGTCCACGGTGCTGCTCTACGGCGAGAGCGGCACCGGCAAGGAACTCCTCGCCCGCGCCCTGCACCGCCAGTCGATCCATTCGGAAGCGCGCTTCCTCGCGGTCAACTGTGCCGCCATCCCCAACGACCTTCTTGAGAACCAGCTGTTCGGCCATCGCCGCGGCGCGTTCACCGGCGCCGACCGCGACCAGCCGGGCGTGTTCGCCCACGCGGGCAAGGGGACCGTGTTCCTCGACGAGATCGCCGAGCTGCCGCTGGCGACGCAGGCGAAGCTGCTGCGGGCGATCGAGCAGAAGGAGATTTTCCCGGTGGGGGCGAACGAGCCGGTGAAGGTGGAGTGCCGCATTCTGGCCGCGACGAACAAGACGCTGGCGAAGGAGGTGGAAGGGGGCCGCTTCCGCGAGGACTTGTACTACCGGCTGAACGTGGTGTCGATCACGCTGCCGCCGCTGCGCGAGCGCCGCGAGGACATCCCCGACCTGGTCGAGCACCTGCTGGCGAAGCATGTGCAGTCGATGGGCAAGCCGATCAGCGGCGTGTCGCACGAGGCGATGCGGATCCTGCTGGCGTGCCCGTGGAAGGGAAACGTGCGCGAGCTGGACAACGCGCTGCAGCGCGCGGTCATCCTGGGCGAAGGCCCGCTGCTGGAGCCGATCGACCTGCCCCCCGACCTCGCCCCCGCCGTCGACGACCCGCACTTGGCCGAGGATCTGAGCGAAGCGGTGAAGCGGTTCGAGAGACAGCACATCGAGCGCACGCTGCGGCGCTGGCCCGACAAGAAGGAAGCCGCGCGGCGGCTGGGCGTCGGGCTGAGTTCGCTGTACCGCCGCATCGCGGAGCTGGGGATCCAGGTGTGACGAATCGAAGCGAGTGCCAGTGATTGAGGAACTGCGTCACACCAGCTCATCGCCGAGCAGTTCGGAAAGGCTCCAGGGATTCGTCGCTGGGAACACGTCGGCGTGAAGTTCGGTTTCGTCCGCTGCTTGCTCCCGGGACTCGGCGAAAGCGGCGACGAGCACGGCTTCGGCGTGGTTGCGGAGCGTGCCACTTTCCAGCAGATGGCGCAGTTCCCGCCGCTGCTCGCGAATCGTCGCACGCCAGGAACCGGATCGGCGCTCGGGCTGGTGCTCCCATTTCAGGAGGTGGGTGAGCAGCGTCACGAGCCG
>JAYSSW010000172.1:0-4817 GCA_043720335.1 Planctomycetia bacterium | reverse complement strand
ATCACCATCGACATCGGCTTCGCAACCCTCGACCTCGGCGATTTCCGCCTTGGCATCGTCGACGTGCCCGGCCACGAGCGCTTCGTCAAGAACATGCTCGCCGGAGCGACGGGCGTCGATCTCGCCATCCTCGTCGTCGCGGCCGACGATTCGATCATGCCGCAGACGCGCGAGCACCTCGAAATCCTCAAGCTGCTCGGACTGCGGCACGGCGTCATCGCCCTCACCAAGAGCGACCTCGTCGACGACACGACGCTGGAAGTCGTCGAGCTGGAGATCCGCGACCTTGTCGCCGGCAGCTTTCTCGCAGACGCCCCCATCGTTCGCACCTCGGCCCAGAAAGGCGTTGGCATCGACGAACTGAAGCGGCACATCGCCGAGGCGTGCCGGAAGGTCGAGCAGCGCATCGGGCAGGAGTGGTTCCGCATGCCCATCGACCGGGCCTTCACCGTGCCGGGCTACGGCGCGGTCGTGACCGGCTCCGTCATCTCCGGCACGCTGCGCGTTGGCGACGAACTTGCCTGGCTGCCTCGTGGCGAGACGGTGCGCATCCGCTCGCTGCAGAACCACGACCAGGCCGTCGATGAAGTGCATCGCGGGCAGCGGGCGGCGATCAACCTCGCCGGCGTCGACCACAAGGACATCATTCGCGGACAGGAGATCGCGACACCAGGACTGTTGGTTCCGTCGCGTGTCGTCACGGTTCGGCTGCACTGCTTGGCCGACGTGAAAAGGCCGATCAAGCATCGGCTCGAAGTTCGCTTTCACGTCGGCACGTCGGAGATCATGGGGACCGTGTCGCTGCTCGACTGCGACGCGATTGAACCCGGTGGCTGGGGGCTGGCGCAGCTCTTCCTCGACGAGCCGGCGACCACGACCTGGGGCCAGCCGTTCGTCGTGCGCGGGTCGTCGGCCACGCTCACGCTCGGCGGCGGGCAGGTGCTTCAGCCCGTCGCCAAGAAGGTGAGGCGACGCCATGTCGAAGTGCTGGAGCGCATCGAGAAATTGTGGACCGGCGACGCCAAGGATCGCGCCCTCACCGTCGCCTGGTTCGGCGGCTTCGGCGGCTTCACGCAGGCCGACCTCGTGCGCGGCGCCAATCTGTCGCCCGATCAGGCGCTCGCCACGTTGCAGCAACTGCGTGACGAAAAGAAGCTCATCACCATCATCATCAGCCCGGCCAAGCAGCTCATCCTGCACGCCGACGCCGTCGCGGAACTCGACGAACGCATCTTGTCGGTCGTCGGTCGCATGCACGCCGAGTTCCCGTTGATGACGACGCACGACCGGCAGCGCGTGCAAGCCCAACTCGACTACATCGGCGACGATTCGCTGGTCCATGCCGAGGTCGACCGGCTGCTGCGCATGAAGAAGCTGGTCGGCGACCTGCGCCGGATCGCACGGGCCGACTTCAAGCCGAAGCTGAGCGCGAACCTGCGGAAGCTGAAGGACAAGGTGGTGGCGGCCTTCCAGGAGGCGTGGTTCCAGCCGCCCGAAGCGAGCAGCTTCGCGGGGGCGGCGGGAGGCAACGCATCGAACCTCAACGACTTGTTCGAGGTCTGCATCGCCGAAGGCTACCTGGTCCGCATCGACGCCAACATCTACCTGAGCATCGAAGCCGACGCGGAGATGCGCAAGCGCGTCCGGCAGCGGCTGACGAGCGGCGCCGGCGCGACGGTGGCCGACATCCGCGACCTGCTGGGCACGTCGCGCAAGTACGCGGTGCCGTTCTGCGAGTATCTCGACAAGGTCGGCGTCACGACGCGCGCCGGCGACCTGCGGACGCTGGCGGAGCCGAAGCCGGCGGCGGTTTGACGCGGTTCAACCGATCTGCGAACCGGGCACCCAGGCCCCGTGGAAGCCGAACGGCACCCGCGCCGGCATGACGACCCGGGCGACCGGGCCGGCCTGGAAATCGCGCGCGTCGACCACCACCAGCTCGCTGCGGTTCTCGCTCTGGTCGTGCACGAACGTCAGCAGCCAGCCGGCGTCCTCGTCGCGCTGGTCGGGACGCGGCACGAAGACTCCTTCGCCGCCGAACCGGCTCCGTCCGTGCCGGTGCTCCTCGACCCGGCCGGATTGCAGGTCGATCTTGAGCAGCCCGTCGAAGCGCATGCCATCGACCCTGCCCGCGTAGGCGAAGCGGGTCGCTCGCCCCATCAGCGATTCGCGGAAGCGCGGGAACTCGCACGACGGCGCCCCGACGGCGTTCTCGCGAACCGCGCCGGTGCGGAGGTTGAAGCTCCAGCGGTGCAGGCTCGGACCCCGCGCGTTCGCCGGCGTGGGGCTGCCCGATGCTATCTCCTCGGGGAACGTCTCCATGCGGCAGCCGAGCAGCGTCACTTCGTCGCCGTCCTCCCAGGCGTTCAGCGTGTGGAAGACGTAGCACGGCTCGATGTTGAACCAGCGGATGTCGCGCCCCTGGCCCCGCCGCGGCAGGATCCCAACGCGAGCGCCCATCTCGGGCTGGTAGCGCATGATCCCCTGCCCCTGCGCGAGCCGCTGCAGGTCCATCGTCACGGGAAGGTCGAGGAACAGCGAGTGACGCTCCGTGATCGCGAAGTCGTGCATCATCACGGCGCGGGGCAGCTCGATGCTCGTCGTGTGGACGATCTCGCCGCGGTCGTTGGCGACAGTGTAGCGGAGGTACGGGCGGATCGGGGCGTAGCCGAAGAAGACAAGCTCGCCGGTGCGGGGGTCGAGCTTGGGATGGGCGGTGAACGGGTGGTTGAGCCGGCCGCCGAAGTTGAAGGCGCCGAGCGTGTGCAGGTCGGGCAGTCGCAGGGCGTGCGGCTCGCCCGCTTCCCACAGGGCGAGAAGCCGTTCCTGGTACCAGATGAGCGCGGTGTTGGCGGCGTTCTTGAAGGGGGGCCGGCCGGCGAGCAGGTGCGTCAGGTCGGGCGTCTCGGCCAGGCCGGTCCAGAGCGGACGGCCAGCGCGGTTCTCCTGCTCCCAGCCCGGCGTGCGGACGTAGCGGTTGCGGTAGCTGGCCCGGCCGTCGCGGATGCGCACGCCGTGGATCATGCCGTCGCCGTCGAACCAGTGGTAGCGGCCGCGCGGCGGGAACTGCGGGTTCGGGCCGTTCCGCACGAACATCCCCTCCAGCCCGCGAGGCAGCGCGCCGACCACGCGCAGATTCTCCGCCTGAGTCTCGGCGCGGACCGGCGCGAAGTTCCCCTCCAGGAACGGGCTTCGTGGGGTCGCTGGCGTCTGCGCTTCGGACCAGCCGGCGTGCAGCAGCAGCGAGCCGACGACGGTCGATTGGAGGAATTCGCGACGGGACGTGTCGGACATGGTCGGACCCCCTTGTCGATTCTTTCGCTTCCTGGATCGCTGGACGTGTTGTACCACTTTACAATACCGACATCACCCAGGCCGATCCGCGAACGAGGGGCGGAACCCTCCCGAAAGCAACCCGATGAAGAACTCCGACAACCCGCTGCGCTCGCTGCCTCCCGTCAACCAGGTGCTGCAATCGCCCGGCTTGGTCGCGCTGGCGAAGGCGCACGGGCACGACGCCGTCGCCGCTGCGGTGCGCGAGGAGCTGGCGGAGCTGCGCACGCGGATCGCGAAAGGGGAGCCGCCCGACGGGGTGCAAACGCCTGACGCCATCGCGGAGCGAGCGGGACGGCGTTTGACGCGCTCGATGCGGCCCAAACTTCGCGGCGTCATCAACGCCACCGGCATTGTGCTGCACACGAACCTGGGCCGCGCGCCGCTGGCGACCGAGGCGGCACTCGCCGCCTTCCAAGCTGCGGAGGGGTATCTGAATCTCGAACTCGATCTCGAAACCGGCAAGCGTTCGTCGCGGCAGGACGCCATCCGCGATTGGGTGTGTAGGCTCGTCGGGTCGGAGTCGGCCACGGTGGTGAACAACAACGCCGCCGCCACGGTCATCGCGCTGCGGGCGCTGTGCATGGGGCGCGAGGTGGTCGTCTCGCGCGGCCAGCTCATCGAGATCGGCGGCAGCTTCCGCATCCCCGACATCATGGCTGTCAGCGGCGCGATCCTGCGCGAAGTCGGCACGACCAACATCACCCGTGCGAGCGACTTCGAGAACGCCATCGGGCCCGGCACCGCCGCGCTGATGCAGATCCACACCAGCAACTACCGCGTGACCGGCTTCACGAAAAGCGTCACCACCGAGGAGCTGGTCGCGCTGGGCCGCAAGCACGGCGTGCCGGTGATCGACGACATCGGCAGCGGGGCGCTGCTCGATTTCGCCCGCTTCGGCTTCGAGGGGGAACCGCTCGCCAAGGACAGCATCACGGCCGGGGCGGACCTGGTCCTGTTCAGCGGCGACAAGCTGCTCGGCGGGCCGCAGGCGGGCATTTTGGCCGGCAAGAAGGAGTGGATCGCGAAGATCGAGAAGGACCCGCTGATGCGGGCGTTCCGCTGCGACAAGATGACGCTGGCCGCGTTGGAGGCGACGCTGCGGATCTACCTCAACGAGGACGCAGCGATGAAGGATGTGCCGGTGCTGCGGATGCTGAACACGCCGCTGGAGGAGCTGCGTCGCCGGGCCGAGTCGCTGGCGGAGAAGCTGCGTGCTCTGCCGTCGCTGTCGTCGGTGACAACAGCGGAGGACGTCGCGTTCGTGGGCGGCGGCTCGCTGCCCGACCAGAAGATGAAGACGTGGATCGTCGAAGTCGTGGCCCGCGACGCCAGCGACGAACAACTCGCCCAGCGCCTGCGGCTCGGCACGCCCGCCGTGATGGGCAGGCTGCGCGACGGCAAGCTGGTCCTCGACGTGCGGACGATCTTCCCGCAGCAGGAGGCCGACCTGGTGTCGGCCATCGAGCAGTCGGCGACGGCGT
>JAYSSW010000171.1:0-10047 GCA_043720335.1 Planctomycetia bacterium | reverse complement strand
CGGGGCCGACCTTCATGCGCTGGCGGATCGACTCCGCGTTGGCGGGCGCGTCGAACACCAGGGCTGCGGTGAACTGCTTGACGCTGGTCTTGGCGCCGATCACGATCCGTTCGGTGCCCATCATCAGTTCGGTGATCTTGGCGTCGTCGTTGTTGGCGCCCGCCTGGATCGCCTTGTTGCGGATCGTCTCGAAGAGCTTGTTGCCGCTGAGCTTTTTGGTGTGAATCACCACCACGGTGCTGCTGTCCTTGGCGACCAACGACAGCGGGTCGATGCCGCCCACGGCGCCCCCATCGCCGCCTCCCCCGCCGCCCGACAGGAGGAAGCCGGGCCAGACGAACGCGGTGAGGCCGAAGACCAGCAGCAGGCCGACGCCGCCGCCGGCCAGGGCGAGGAGCAGGCCCATGCTCGATTTCTTCTTCTTCCCCCGGCGCGAGCGGTCGTCATCCTCGTCATCGTCGTCTTCGTCGTCGCGGCGCCCCTTGCGGCTCTTGGGGTCGTCATCGCCGTCGTCGTCGCGGCGCTTCTTGCGAGGGCGGTCGTCGTCGTCCTCCTCGTCCATGTCGGCGACGGGGCGTTTCTTCTTCTTGGACAGCTCCTCCGTCTCCTCGTCGTCCTCGTCGCGGTGGCGCTTCGACGGGGCGGCCTCCGCCTTGCTCTTGGCCATCGCGGGCTTGGGCGAAGGCTTCGTCGAGACGGCGGTCGACTCCGTCTCGTCGGGATCCTTGAACGCCGGGAGGAACAGGCCGCCGCACGAGGGGCATTTCACCTTCTTGCCCGGCGGCGGGGCGGCGGCGCTGCGCAGCACTTTCTTGCAATTCGTACACGGGAATGTGACAGCCATGCGAGTCCATCTCTCTCAGGGGGTGGGAACTACGAGTCGCGCGGGACTGACGTTGAAAACAGGGGGGAATTTGCCACCGAGGACACCGAGAGCACCGAGGAAAGTCAGGATTGTTGAAGACGCGAGTCATGCCTTCAAATCACAAGCAATAGATTGTCTCCTCTTTCCGCTCTGTGTCCTCTGTGACCTTTGTGGCTATTTCCTGATTCACTTCTTCTTGGCGGGGACTGGTTCGAGGATCACGACGACAGGCGTCTCCAGGGCCGGGATGCGGTCGGTGTTGGCCTCGAAGGCGAGGTCGTCGTTGTCCTTGGCGCTGCTGAACGGCACGTCGAGCATCGCGGAGTCGAAGTTGGCGATGCAGATCACGTCGCCGTCGTTGGCCAGGTAGTGCGGCTTGCGCTTCGGATCGGTCGGATCCTGGAACAGCGTGCTGCCCGCGAAGACCCAGTCGGTGTCGAGATCCTTCTTCGTCTTGATGTTGCGGATCCAGGACTGTGCGGACACGCGGACCGCCTTGCCCTTCTCCTGGTATTCCAGCGAGATCTTGACCACCCCGCCGGTCGGCGGAGTGAACTTCGGGCGGAACTTCACCGGGCTGCCCGCTTCCGCGCCGGCCAACACCAGGGCAAGATGGATTTCGCGGGCGTCGACGTCGGCCGCCAGCACGGCCTCGTGCTCCTTGGCGTTCTTCTTGGTCAGCAGCTGCTCCAACTGCCCGCGTCGCAGGCAGACCGTCGCGTTGACCAGCACGCGGCGCTTGTCGCCTTCGATCTCGAGATAGACGTTCTTGCCGATCTCCTTGCGGACCGCCTTCGGCTCCTGGCCTTCGATGGTCGCCGACGACGGCAGCATCAGCGCCGCCGCGAGCAGCACGGCGCCCGCGACGGTGCAGTGAATCAGGTGCGGCTTGGCCATGGCTCGTTCCTCGGATCGCTTGAAGGATGGTTCGACGCTCGTCGCGGAATCTTTCGCCTCAACTCACCGCTGCGCGATGGGCACGACCGGCTTCTCCTCCGGCCCCGTGTAGCGGCCGCGCGGGCGGATGATGCGGTTGTGCTCCATCTGCTCGATCACATGGGCGGCCCAGCCGGTCACGCGCGAGGCGACGAAGAACGGCGTGTAGAGCGGCACTTCCAGCCCCAGGGCATGATAAAGACGACCGGCGGGCCAGTCGAGATTCGGGAACAGGTTCTTCTGCTCCTCCATCACCTTCTCGATGCTTTCCGCCGCCTGCTCCCAGCCCTGGTTGCCGGTGCGCTCGGCGGCCTGGCGGGCGTACTCCTTCAGCACACGGGCGCGCACGTCGCCGGTCTTGTAGACGCGGTGGCCGAACCCCATCACCTTCTCCTTGCGGACCAGCGCGGCGCGGATCCACGCCTCCGCGGTCGCCGGACCGCCGGTGGCGAGCAGCAGGTCCATCACCTTCTCGTTCGCCCCGCCGTGCAATCTTCCCTTCAAAGCCCCGATGGCGGCGACGATGCTCGAATGCAGGTCCGATTCGGTCGAGCAGACGACGCGCGCGGTGAACGTCGACGCGTTGAACTCGTGCTCGGCGTACAGGATCAACGACACGTCGAACGCCTTGGCCGTCAGCGCGTCGGGTTCGACGCCGTTGAGCAGATGGAGCAGGTTGGCCGCGAAACCAAGCTGCGGCTTGCTCGGCAGCGACGGCAGCCCCTTGCCCGAGCGGTAAAACTCGGCGATCACCAGCGGGATCTGCGCCAGCAGCCGTTCCGACTTGCGAAGATTCGCCGCCTTGCTGCTGTCGTCGATTTCCGGGTCGTACAGCGCCAGCATGCTGACGCCGGTGCGCAGCACGTCCATCGGCGCCGCGTCCTTCGGCAGCACCCGCAGCAGATTAACCAGCGTCGGCGGAAGCTGCTGGGCCGCCGCGAGCCGGGCGTTGAACGCGTCCAGCTCGGCCTGCCTGGGCAGTTCGCCGTGCAGCAGCAAGTAGGCGACCTCGTCGAAGGTGCTTTTCTCGGACAGCTCGGTGACGGGGTAGCCGCGATAGCGCAAGCCGCCGGTCACGGTCGAGATGGCGGTTTCGCCCGCGATGACGCCTTCGAGGCCCGGCGAGTAGATTTCGGTGGTGCTCATGGTTCCTGACGCAAGGAGTTCGTTTCAAAACATCTCGTGGATCGGGTGGCCGTTGACCATGATGCCGAGCGTGGCGGCTTGCTCGCTGGTGATGCCGACGGCGTGCATGACCGTCGCTGCGAGATCGGACGGCGTGACGGGGCGCTCGCGCGGCCTCTCGGCGCGGGCGTCGCTTTCGCCGACGACGCGCCCGCCGCGCAGCCCGCCGCCGGCGAGCAGCGCGCTGTAGCAGTGCTCCCAGTGGTCGCGTCCCGCCTTGTCGTTGATCCGCGGCGTGCGGCCAAACTCGCCGACCGCGACGACCATCGTCGTTTGCAGCAACCCGCGTTGTCGAAGATCGGTCAACAGGGCCGACAGGGTCTGATCGAGGCAAGGCGCCTGCCGATCCTGCATCAGCTGGAAGTTGCGGTAGTGGTTGTCCCAGCCGCCGTCGCCCGCGTCCTCCTCGGCTTCGACGTGGTCGCTCCAGTTGACCTGCACGAACGGCACGCCATGCTCGACAAGCCGCCGGGCCAGCAAGCACGACTGCCCGAAGCGGGTGCGGCCATAGCGGTCGGCGACTTCGGGCCGCTCCAGCGACAGGTCGAACATGCGCGTCGCGTCGGGCGAGGTGAGCAGCGCGAGCGCCTGCGCGCGGTAGTCGTCGATGGTGCGCTGGTTGCCGGTGTCGATGGAGCGGCGCGCCTGGTCGAGCGAGCGCAGCAGCAGTTGGCGGTTCTGCAACCGTTCGGGCGTGAGATTGTCGGGCAGTTGCAGCGCCGGAATGCGCGTGCTGCTTTCGCCGTCGCAGACGAGGCGGAACGGGTCGTAGATGGGGCCGAGGGCGCCGCCGCCCTCGCCGACGATGGCCCGTTTGCCCTGGTGCAGCCTGCCGCCGACGACCATGAAGGGGGGCAGCTCGCCGCGAAAGCCGCGGGCGCGGGCGACAATGGAGCCGAGCGAAGGCCGAACGCTGCCCGCCCCGGTCTGGCCGCCGAGATTGACCGCTCCGGTCGAGCTGCCGGTCAGGCCGACGGTTCCGGCGACGCCGTGATCGTTGGACGTGGAGTGCAGCGAACGCAGGATGCTGCATTGATCGGAAAGGCTGGCGAGTTGCGGAAACAGCTCGCAGAAGCGCAGCCCGGTGCTTCGTGTCGCTATGGTGCCGAAGGGGCCGCGATAGTCCATCGGGGCGTTCGGCTTGGGATCCCAGGTGTCGAGTTGCGACGGCCCGCCCCACAGCCAAAGGAAGATGACCGCGCGCGCCGTGCCGTTGGCGCCGCCGCCCCCCGCGCGCAGCTTCAGCAAGTCGGCGAGCGACAGGCCGAGGACCGACGACGCGCCGATCTCCAGGATCTGGCGGCGCGTCCAGCCACGGCAGGTTCGCTGCAGCGTTTGGCCCAAACCGAGCATCGCGGCGATCTCCAAGGTGAATCGTCTGGCGGAGCCAACAGTATACCAGACGGCAGGCGGCGTCCGTTCCAACAATTTCGCGAAAACGCGCCCGCTTCCGCACGTTGGTACCCGTCCGAAGCCGGGCACGTTTCGATTTCAGATTGAGGCGTGGGGTGGGTCGAAAGTTCCCCGTTTAGCGCCCGCAGGTCCAGGCGGGGTGAAAATCCCTCCGCCCGAACAAGAACCTGCCAGGGATGCTTTGCACGCCCCGATCCTGCGGGCGCTAAACGGGGACACCGACACCTGTCACTCGCAAGTTCACGATGAATTCCGTCGGAATCGTCGCACCGGAGCGAAAACGATGGCAGGGGCGTGCTTTTCGGTTATCCTATCAGCAGAAACCCGCCTCCACCGACCGCCCTCCTTGGAAAGCACCCGCGCCATGCTCCACCTTCCGTCACGATGGTCCTGCGTGCTGCTATTGATCGCCGCGTGCACTCCTGCACTTGCACGAGCCGACCAGCCGGTCAGCTTCCGCAACGAGGTGATGGCGGTCCTGTCGAGGGCTGGCTGCAACCAGGGGACCTGCCACGGCAATCTCAACGGCAAAGGCGGCTTCAAGCTGTCGCTGCGCGGCCAGGACCCTGACCGCGATTTGCTGGCCCTCACCCGCGAGCAACAGGGCCGACGCGCCAACCGGCTCGATCCCGACCGCAGCTTGCTCCTGCAGAAAGCGACCGGCCAGGTGCCACACGAAGGGGGCGTTCGATTCTCCGCTCAGTCACCCGAATACGCGCTGCTGCGGCAGTGGATCGCCGACGGCCAAGTCAACGATTTCGCCAGCGCCCGGAAGGTGGCGAAGCTCGTAGTCACGCCGACTGAGCGCTTCCTGATCCAGCCGACGAACGAGATCAAGATCCAGGCGACCGCAGTCTACGCCGACGGCAAACGCATCGACGTGAGCCATCTCGCGGTGTTCGAGTCGACCAACCCAAAGATGGAAGCCCAGCGCGACGGCACCGTCCGCAGCGAGCAGCCGGGCGAGACAACCATCGTGGTTCGCTACCTCGAACAGCAGGCGACGACGATGCTGGCGTTCATCCCGCAGCGGCCCGGCTTCGCCTGGAGCAAGCCGGCGCCGTTCAACTTCATCGACGGCCTGGTGCACGCCCGGCTCGAAAAGCTGCGCGTGAACCCGTCGGCCGTCTCGGGCGACACCGAGTTCCTGCGCCGTGCCCACATCGACCTGATCGGCCTGCTGCCGTCGCCCGACGAGACACGCCGCTTCCTCGCCGACAGCCGGCCGGACAAGCGGGCACAGCTCATCGACGCGCTGCTGGAAAGGCCAGAGTTTGTCGACTGGTGGACGCTGAAATGGTCCGATGTCCTTCGCAATGAAGAGAAGCTGCTCGACCGCCAGGGAGTGAAGGCGTTCCAGGGCTGGATCAAGAAGTTGATCGCGTCGAACCAGCCGCTCAACGAGTTCGCCCGCGATTTAATTGTCAGTCGCGGCAGCACCTACAAGGAGCCGGCGTCGAACTACTACCGCGCGCTGCGCGACCCGCAGGCGCGGGCTGAAGCTACGGCGCAGGTCTTCCTCGGCGTCCGCATGCAGTGCGCCAAGTGCCACAACCACCCGTTCAACCAGATCACGCAGGCCGATTATCACCAGCTCGCTGCGTTCTTTCCACGCATCGGCTACAAGATCGTCGAGAACAAGCGGCGCGACAAGCTCGACAGCCACGAGTTCGACGGCGAGCAGATCGTGCAGATCGAGAAGGTCGGCGAGGTGAAGCATCCGGTCAGCGGCGAGGTGCTGAAGCCGAAGCTGCTCGGCGGCCCGACGCTGAATCTGGCCGACGGCGACGACCGCCTGCAGCCGCTCGCCGACTGGGTCGCCAGCCCGGACAACCCGTACTTCGCGCGGACGCAGGCGAACCGCGTCTGGTCGCATCTGCTGGGGCGAGGCATCGTCGATCCGAACGACGACTTCCGCGAGTCCAACCCGCCCGTCAACGGGCCGCTTCTCGAATCACTGGCGAAGCATCTCGCCGAGAAGAAGTTCGACCTGAAATCGCTGATCCGAACCATCATGAATTCGCGGACCTATCAACTTTCGTCGATCCCGAACGACACGAACTCCGACGACCTGACAAACTTCTCGCACGCGCCGGTGCGGTCGATGCCGGCCGAGGCGCTGCTCGACGCGATCGCGCAAGTGACAGGGGCGCCGAATACGTACGAGGGCTACGCCTTCGGCACGCGGGCGGGACAGCTCGCGGCGCTGCCGCAGCTGCGCAGCCGCGACAGCCAGGCGCTCGGCACGAAGTTCCTGCGCCAGTTCGGCAAGCCGGAACGGCTGCTGAGCTGCGACTGCGAGCGCTCCGACAACACCACGCTCGGCCAGGCGCTCCAGCTCATCACCGGCCCCATCGTCAACCAGGCGCTCAGCCGCCCGACGAACCGCCTCGGCAAGCTGCTCGACGCCAAGCGCAAGCCGGGCGAAATCCTCGACGAGCTGTTCCTCGCCGCGCTATGCCGGCTGCCAAGCGATTCCGAGCGGGCGTCGTTGATGCCTCGCATCGATAACGCGACCGATCGCCGGGCGATCTTCGAGGACGTGCTGTGGGGCCTGCTGAACGCGAAGGAATTCATGCTGGTGCGTTGACGGATGAGGCAAAGCCCCCTTGCGTGCGGTTTCCGCTTCGGCTATCGCTTTCCCCCGCTGCTGCGAATCCATCGCCCGACGGGATTGCTGCCATGAAACGTCTTTTCATCCTTGCGTGCGCGCTGTTCCTCTGCGCGGGCTGCGCCGCTTCCGGCGAATGGGACGAGTTCTGGAAGGACATGCGCGGCGACAACATGAAGATGCGCGGCGACTTCCCCAAGGCGAAATAGCCTGACGACGTTTCGCCGCGACGCGCAGCGGAGCGCGGGAACAAGGCCATCCCCTGCCCTCTTCAATACTGACGCGCTAATTCAGCAAGTTGTACTCGCGCCAAGCGTGCTGCCGCCGCAAGGCAACTACGGTCCCATTGATTCGTATTCGATACTCAGCCTGGTCACGCTGGCACCGTCGTGATCGAGATAGACATACACAAAGTCGCTGATGAACGGGGACTGGATGGTCCGCGAAAGCGTCCTGTACTCGACGCTGCATTTCAAGCACTTGCGAGAAAGCCAGAACTCAAGGTCCTCGCATGTGAAGCCGCTTCTCTTCATGATCGTTTCGGCTTCATTCAGCGGCTGCCCGACCTTGATGAGCCGATGCAACTCGACTTGCATGGCTTGCTTGTCCGGCGAAATCGTGAGTCTTTCGCACGGGCTGGCGCAGCCAAAAACGACGAATACCGTGGCGACGATTGCTTTGTTGATTTTTGGCATGGCCGGATTCCACTTGCGATCAAGAAGGCATTCGACTCACACAGTGTCCCGACAATAATGCTCTAATAGCCAAGCCTTGACATCAGCACACGCCACCTTTCCGAAAACGACGCCGGGGATACGATGGCCCTGGTCTTGTTCAATACCTTGTACTCGTAGTCAAATTCAATGACGACTTCTACTTTGTCTCCGCCTTCATTAACCACAAACCATTCGGTTCGTATGATGAGCTTTCCATTGAATCCGAAACAAATTGGCTCTGTCATCGATTTTCGCCCAATTATCCTCTCGACTTCATACAACGGCATGTCCTTCTTGATGCAGTCATAGTTCAACTTGCTCACATCGGCAGCGGGCGTGAGGCCGCCGACAACAAGCACCATGACCGCAGACAGCACCACGGTCAGATAGTAGCGGAACAGCAGATCAAGCATCATGGCCATGCTCCGAAATCACCAATGAAGCCGTTGCCGCTGAAGTACTGCGCGGCGACACAGAGTACTCCAGCGGCTCTTTTTGTGGAAGCTCATTTCTCTTCCCTGGCATGGTGCCGCCACTACGGCACATACTCCTTGATCTCCGGCAGCGATGGCATCGCGGTCCTGGGGCGCGTCATTTTCTCGCGCAGCGGGGTGGCGTCATTCTTGATGTCGCCGCCGGTCATCAGGTAGAACTGGCCTTCCTTCAGGCCAGCGTTGATGTTGAGGACCGAGTTGCTGTCGGCGGTGAAGCGGGCGGTTTCGAGGGGCTGCCATTTGCCGTCGGCGGTGCGGACGCCGGTGTTGCTGAACTCGGCGACGCGGGTCTTCGTCGTCGAGACCTTGTTGCGGCGGAAGTCCTCGATGAAGGCGTAGTAGCCGCGCAGTGACTTCCCCTCGGCCAGGGTCGAGAAGGTGACGAGGTGCTTCCACTCCTTGGTTTCGGGGAGATGGAAGTAGCCGGAGTACGCGGTGCGCGGGCCTTTGGCGTGGGCGGCGACGCAGAAGCGGTAGGTTTCGCCGACCTTCCAGTCGTAGTCGAAGAAGGACTGCCCGCCGGTCCCCTCGTTGCCGAACCGGCCGACGCGGACGGCGGCGTCCTTGTGGAGCATCTTCACTTGCTTTTCGGGATCGACCTTCTTGGGGTCGCTTTGGCTGCCCGGATCCCAGACGGAGAAGATGACCAGTTTCTTGCCGTTGGCCAGCTCCTGCATCCCGAAGTAGCCCTTGTTGAAGCCGCAGGCGCAGAAGTAGGTGCCGTCGGCCGACTTCTCGACCTTCACCTCGTTGTAGAAGACCGTCGCGTCCGGCCCTGGATAGGCGAGGTGTACCGATCGGCAAGCGATGCCCTTCAGTTTCTCGTCGGCTTGTGCCGGGAGCAGGAACACCGCGCTGAACACGAAGAGGACCAATCCCGCAAGCCGCATCGCATCGCTCCGTGGGGTGAAGTCGAGAATGCTGGAACGCCATGAGCATTGTACCAAGGCTGTGAAACCGTCTCTGCATGCAAAATCGTTGCAGCTGGCGCGTTGGGCGTCACAATCGTCACGTTTCCTCCTTGCAATCGCTTCAGTCGCCCCAATTTGCCTTTGACTAGCTCTCCTGAATCCCTTATTTTACCTGCGGCGACCCGCAAGGTTGACTCAAACCGCGCACAGGTCGCAGGCGCTGCGATGCCCACCATCGTTCGCTTCGGCATCCTCGAAACCACCGCGAGCGCCCAGGCACCCAGCAGCCCGTGGAGCGACGCACCCCCCAAGGAGAATCGCGAATGTACAGTGTTGTTTTGGCGACGATGCTCGCCGCAGGCGCCTCGACCCCCGCGTGGCACAACACCGGCGGCTACCCCGGCTTCGGCCACGGCGGACATGGCCGCGTCTCCGTTGCGTACGGCTGCTCGGGCTGCTATGGCAGCTGCTACGGTGGTTGCTACGGCTCCGTTTCCTACGGCTGCAGCGGTTGCTACGGCTGCAGCGGCTGCTACGGCTCCGTCTCCTATGGCTGCTCGGGTTGCTATGGCTGCTCGGGCTGCTACGGCTCGGTTTCCTACGGTTGCAGCGGCTGCTATGGCTGCTCGGGCTGCTACGGCTCCGTTTCCTACGGCTGCTACGGCTGCTACGGCTGCTACGGCTCCGTTTCCTACGGCTGCAGCGGTGGCTTCTGCACCGGCTCCAGCTACTCCGTCCCCGTCTACTCCGGTTGCTATGGGTGCAGCGGCTGCTACGGCGGCGGCGTGATCATTTCCAACACCCCGGTCGTCGTCCCCGTGCCGCCCGCTCCCGTCCCCGCTCCTGTCGAAGGCAAGAAAACGACCAAAGCCGACACCACCACGACGAACACCGCCCGCATCAGCGTCAACGTCCC